>JBKJSX010000223.1:0-3870 GCA_046594375.1 Chitinophagaceae bacterium | reverse complement strand
CGCTCATTACCAATAAAAAGCTGTAAAAAAAATGATAATCAGTTTTTGGAAAAAGAGTTGCTGTGACACTCATAAAAACAGAATTAAAATTGAATAACGAAGTAAGAGAAATATTTTAGTCTTCTCATATTAAGTTTTATAAAAAAGAGCGAATGTTTATAAATTCTAGTTTAATGTGTATAATCCTCTTAATTTGTTGATTTTTTTTGGAAAATCTATTGGTACAGATATTTGGGCATCATAGTAAGAAGTTTAGTTACTTTATTTTACGAAGTACCTTTTTTGTTTGCTTTCTTTTATCATCTTTATCATCTTTATCATCATCATCATCCATAACTTTTAAAAATGCACTGCGTTTTGGTGCAGGCATAATTGCATTTTCACCTTTAACAGCTTTCCATACTAGATCGTTAAAAACCAGATCAGGTACTCTGTCTTCTTTTGAAAAATCAAACTGCATGCTTTTAATTGCGCTTGCGGTCATTTTAATATTTTTCTCAGTGAGATCAATATTAGGAGGCAGTGATTTGAAAGGACTAAGGTTAGCGGTAGATGTAAAACTTCTAAACATTGGTGTTGCTGCTGCATCGTATTGGCTCATTGGCGGGATACCTAAGATCAATTCAATTGTTCGTAACATTGATGTGGTAGAGTACATAGTATGATCAACAAAATTTCTTTTTACAAAACCACCGGCAACATACGCAGTTGACCGGTGAGCATCTACATGGTCAGGTCCGTTTTGAGCGTCATCTTCTACAATAAATACTACGCTCTCTTTCCAAACCGGGCTCTTTGATAGATGTTCTACAAACAATCCTACTGCCCAATCATTATCGGCAACATGAGCAAAGGGAGTAGGGCGGCCAATGCTTGATCCTTCTGTATGATCGTTTATAAAACGAAGCGAATTAAATTTAGGCAATGAATTAGTTGCTACAAATGAGTCAAACTCATTTCGCCATTGATTGAAACGGGTAGTGTCTCTTACTTTTTGATCCCAGCTTGTAAAGTATGGACAAAAATGATTTTCTAAAACTGGAAGGTTTGCTTTATAATCATCAGCAAACTCGCCATAAGTGCGGTATGTAACTCCCGCTTTTTTGCAATGGTCCCAAATAAAACCACCTTTGTTATTTGCAATTTCCCTGGTGCCCTCTGCATCATAAGTTCCGCCACGGCCACCATAACTTGTTACCCAATTCTTTTCCAGATAATCTGTTGCATAAGCTCCCAAACTCCAGTTGTGACCATCAGCGCTTACTTCTCCATCCACATAAAAATTATCAAGCAGTACAAATTCTTTTGCCAGCTTATGTTGATTAGGCGTTATTTTTTCTCCAAAAAGCACAAGGCTTGCATCTCCATTACCCTCTTTTATATCACCTAATACCTGGTCATAAGTTCTGTTTTCTTTAATGATATAAAACACATATTTAATAGGAGAAGCGTCACCTGTTTTTAGAGGGATAGGATTACCAATTTCTCCTGCGGCATTTAATTCTTTATCTTTTGTGTAGGGTGTGTTTTTATAAACAGTTGATGAGTAAGAGGCCAATTCTTTATCATTGGGTTCATCAATTATTGACATTGTCCCTTTCATTAAACCACCGATATATTGAATTTTACTTTGCTGTTTATTGTAATCCGCATGCTGGTAATTTACCTGCTCTTCTTTTTTGGAAGGATCGGGTCCTTTTACATTTGGAAAAGAAGAAAAACCTTTTCCGTTGGAAACAAATATTTTTTTCCCTATCACTTTTATATTTGTTGGATACCACCCGGTTGGTATAAACCCGTTTGATTTGCTGCTTCCCGGTTGTGACACATCAAAAACAGCAAGGCAATTATTATCTGCATTGGCTATGTATAAAGTTTTTTCATTAGCAGATAAAGCAAGCCCATTGGTAGTTGATCCTGTTGGAGCATCAGGATATAATGCAGTGTTTAATACTTCAATAACTTTTTTGCTTTTTGTATCAATTACTGATACACTGTTATCATTGGCATTTGCTACAAACAAATAATTTCCTGGTCTGGTTAATAAAAGTTCGTTGGGGTTATCGCCTACAGCAATTTCATTTATAATTTTTTGCTGCACTGCATCAAAAACTAAAACTTTATCACCACCCCATAAAGAGATGTAAAGTTGTTTTTTATCAGGAGAAAGAAGACAGGCATATGCTTCGGCTGCTAACGGAAATTTTGCAGTAACTTTTTTGGTTGTAAGATCAATAAGATAAAGGCTGTTATTATCTTTTGTTACTACATACATAATTTTTTTTGCATCATCCATTTCAATGCCTGCAGGCGAAATTTTTTCCGGCCATTTATTGCCCAGTTTTATACTGTCAATTAACTTTAATTTTTGGTGAATAACAGCATATTGTAATATCCAGTTGTCATTGCCGCCGGATGCATATAAATATTTTTCATCAGTGCTAAATTTTAAACCGTACCATGATTTTTTAATTACTATGTTATCCAATATTTTTTCTGATCCCGGATCTATCAACTGTATTGTTTGCGTACTCTGCCCATTATTAACAACGGCTATTAATTTTTGAGAAGAGGAAACAGCAATATTTAAAGGCAGATCGCCCAAAGGCAGCGAGCGCCCTGCAGGCATTAGGCTCCAGCCATTTGGCAGGGTTATTTGTTTTGCAACTGATTGATCGGTCTTGATTTTTTTTGTTTGTGTTTGGGCTATAAGGTTATTAAAACCTAATAGAAAAATTATACAGATGTACTTCAGCATTATTGTTATTTTCATTTAGTTACTAATTAAGCAAATGTGAAGTAATTATTATTAATTCAACTATTCCATGTTACATTTTACGGAAATCTAAAACAACAACTAATTCACACACCCTGGAAAAAGGTGTGCTGATATTTATAAAACGGAATTGAGATTTGATAAGACGAAGTAAGAGAAATATCTCCGACCCTCATATTAAATTTTATACCAAAGAGCTAAATGTTTATAAGTAATAATTTAGTTTGGATAAAAGTCTGATTTAAAACCTGAATGTTGTCTTTGTTGGTAGAAAATGCCGGCAAAGACTTTTTTGTTTATCAAGTTGCTGCAGAGATTCGGAAATTTTTAAAACCTGAACTGCAACCTGCAGGTAAAAATATTATCCTTTACATCCAATGTATATCCGGGAATCTGTGTCTTTTCATTAAAAATCTTTTCATACCACAAAATAAGTTTCAGATTATCATTTATATAATTAATATAACCAAACCCCAGCGTGGAATATTTAATATTGGCTTCATTGATATTACTGCCCGCCTTACCAATTTCATTTTCTTTTACATCACTGTTCGGGTCGTACCAATCATATTTAATTCCCAGCTGATGCTTTGTGCTAAAAATATTTTGAAGCAAATAAAAATAGGCGCCATTAAATTTTCTTATATAAAATGCTGTTGAATTATCCGTGGGCAATGCAGCCGGTGTTTCGGATGTGTTGGCAAAAGATGTTTGTGTACCTGTCATATATTCTGCTCTTAGTTCTGTAAAACCTTTGCTGTTTTTTATTTTTAATTGTATGTCTGCTCCATAATATTTTCGTGGATTGATCTTTCCAATATTATTTGTAGATGAATCAATGGTAAATGCTTTACCATTAGCAGCATTCCTGATCCTGTATATATATTTGGTGTTCTGCAAAATGCCGCCGTTATAGTAAGATGCCGCCATCGAGAGATTAATTTTCTTTGTTATAGGAAATGGCTTTAAAGCGATCCTGCCAATAAAATCTTTATGGCTGTCATAATCTGAGGGTGACGATAAGCCCGGTCCGTTAAAGAAACCGGCATCTATCTTTAAATATTTTAGTGGATGATCTTTTACCCTTGGTTCAA
>JBKJSX010000069.1:0-12791 GCA_046594375.1 Chitinophagaceae bacterium | reverse complement strand
GTTTGAAACTCATCGTTATTTGCTTCGGTTGCAGATGCTACCCTTGTAATTAAAGGCACTCCACCAAAAAATCTAACTAAATTAAAATAATACATACCTCGGATAAATCTTACTTCTCCCAATAAACGATTTTTCACTGTGGCATCAAATGAGCTTGCCTCTAATGCTTTTATCGCCTGGTTAGCCCTCGCAATTCCTGCATAATACCCATTCCAGATATTATTGAAAATAAAATTGTTGCTGGTATGTGTAAAATTATCTATCTCTTTGGCAGGTCCAAAGTCAGCATCAAAACTTCCTTTATCACCATCGTCAGATGCAACATCGGTTGCAATTACCCACAAAAATCCAACAGTTGTTTTATCAAATCCTCCGAAGTATAAAGTATTGTAAACACCACTCACCAGGCCTTTGGCGGCATCGGGGTTTAATGCAACCTCAGTTTGTGTAAGCTGCCCCTGCGGTGCAACATCTAAAAAACTTTTCTTGCAGCCGGTTATTGCTGCTATTACAAAAAATGCTGTAAGAAAAATGTTGATTTTTTTATTTTTAGTAAACATGATCTTTTGTTTAAATTAAAAATTAAATTAAAAAATTATTAAAAACCAAGATTAATTCCGACAGCAAATGTTCTTGTTGTAGGATATGCGTTCAATTCAATTCCAGCATCTAACACTCCTCTTTGTATTTCAGGTGTAAAGCCGGTATAGTTTGTAATAGTTACTAAATTCTGGCTGGTAACATATATCCTTAAACTATTAAGTTTTGCTTTAGATAAAAGGGATGCGGGCAATGTGTAACCGAGTGTAAGATTATTTATGCGGAAAAAATTTCCGGATTCAATAAAATAATCAGAAGCAGGAAGCTGGTTTAATGAGGCGTGCGGTACGTTGGTATTAGTATTATTCACCGTCCACCGGTTTTGTGCAACACTTGTTTCAATATTATCACGGGCATCTGCTCTAAGCGCTTTTTTACCATTGTAAATTTTACTCCCGCTTGTTCCGTAACCGCCAAAGCTCAGATCGAATACACGGAAAGTAACACCTCCATTTATCCCATAAGTAATTTTAGGTTGATAAGAGCCTAAATACACACGGTCTTTATCATCAATACTGTTGTCCTTATTTACATCAATATACCTCAGGTCACCAGCCCGGCTTGAGTTTCCATACACTTTTGGAGCCGAGGTTGCTTCGGCATCTGTTTGAAATAAGCCATTTGTTTGCAGAACATAAAAGCTTCCTATGGGTTGCCCGTTATCTGTTTTTGTGGTAAAGCCCTGGTTGCCGCCAATGCCTCCTGAAATTAATGCCTGCCCGCCATTTAAGTTGATAATTTTATTTGTATTCCATGCAATATTGCCACTAAGATTATAACTCCAGTCTTTATTTATTTTATCACGCCAGTTTAATCCAAGTTCTACTCCTTTATTTGAAATGGTAGCCGCGTTGGTTACTGATTTGCTGTTGGGGTCACCTAAAATGCCCGGTACATTTATTTCAACCAGTGCATCTTTTGTTTTCTTGTCGTAATAATCTACTTCGCCGCTTAACCTGTTTTGTAAAAGGCTAAAGTCTAATCCCAGATCATATTCTTCTGTTACTTCCCACTTAATATTTGGATCAACAATATCCTGAAATGCACTGCCGAGAATTGGTTGCCCATTTATAAAATAGGGCAGGTTGATTGCCGCTACGGGGATAAATAAAGATGAGCTTATCTGGTCGTTACCCACACGTCCCCAACTGCCACGCAATTTTAAATTATTAAATACCTTTTGATTTTGCATAAAACTTTCCTTTGAAATATTCCAGCCTGCACCTACTGATGGAAAATAACCCCAGCGATTGTTGCTTGCAAAACGGGAAGTGCCATCTGCACGAAAAGTTGCCGTTAATAGGTAACGATCATTGTAAGCATAATTTAATCTGCTGATATAAGAATTACGGGTTGATTTATCACCGGTGCTATTATTGGTTGCGCCAACGGTTGAGTTGCCTGCTGCCAAATACCATTGGTCTTTATTTTCCGGAACATCCCTACGGGAACCTGTTATTGAATTGAATTTAATTTCTTCGGAGGTAACCCCAACCAGTAAACTAATTGAGTGAGCGCCAAAAGTTTTTGCAGCAGTAGCCGTATTATCCCATATCCACCTGGTAGCATCATTGGATGTTAGAGTTAACTGGCTGTTCGTCCTTTGCTGGTTTCCTCCCGGTTCGATGAAAACATTATCAGGGCCGCTGTTTGAAAACTTGTAACCATAGGTGGTATTTTTATAAAAGCTCAAATCCACGCCTATGCTTGATCTTAAGGTTAACCATGAAATTGGTTTATAGTCAACACTTCCTGTTCCTTGTAACCGGTTTTCTAATCCCCTTATATAATTTTTCTCGATGTTTAATAACGGGTTACCTACATTGCCTGCGAGCGAAGTGTTACCATATTTTCCATTAATTTTTGATGCAACATAAGGCGCAGCCCTGTATGCATTATTGTAAGCCGAACCCAGATCAACATCATTAAGGTTTGTACGGCTATAAGAAATTAAGGTTGATAATTTAAGCTTGTTGTTTATCTTATATTCATTATTAGAGCGAAGTGTAAATCTTTGTAATTTATTATTTACAACAATTCCTTCATCAGATAAATAACCTGCACTTAAAAAATAATTTATTTTATCGCTACCCCCGGAGATGGAAACATTATGATTTTGCTCAAATGCTCTTCGTAATATCACATCAAACCAATCTGTACTATTGGTGAGTTTTGTAGTATCAATAATAGGATTGCCATTACCATAAAATACACTTGCTTCATTTAAATATCCGGCATATTGTTTTGGTCCGGCTAAATTTACCAGGTGCGATACTTCTCTTATGCCTGCATTACCATCATAGTTAATAAGCATTTTACCCACACGTCCTTTTTTTGTTGTAATGATTAATACACCATTAGCAGCACGCATTCCATAAATGGCAGTTGCGGATGCATCTTTTAAAACATCAAGGCTTGTAATATCTGCTGTATTAATATTGCGAATGTCCTCTGTAATTACGCCATCAACCACATACAAAGGATTTTGTCCGCCAAGTGTTGTACCCGTTCCACGAATGCGCACTGTAGGTAAAGCATTTGGATCGCCTGAAGTAACAATCTGAACGCCTGCAACCTTACCCTGTAATGCCTGCGTAGCGGTTTGCACAGGCTGTTTGGCTAATTCGGAACCTTTGATTGATGCTACCGAACCTGTAATATCTCTTTTACGGGTTGTGCCGTAACCTACCACCACTACCTGGTCAAGTTGTTGCGTTGCAGTAGCTAAAGTAATTGTAACAGAACTGCGGCCTTCCAAATTAATTTCAGTTCTCTCATACCCAAGAGAAGAAATAACCAAAGTTGCATTTGCATTAGGCACAGACAAAGAAAAATTGCCATTATTATCTGTAGAAGTTCCTTTAGTAGTTCCCTTTACAAGTACAGAAACTCCTGATATGGGTTCGCTTCCCGGCCCGTTAATTTTGCCGGTTACAATATTGCCTTGTGCAAAAATATTTTGCGCAATCAAAAGGAGACAAATAAAAACAGGGAACTTTAGAAACCAAAGCGCAGGTTTGTTTTTGTGTGCTATTGTAAGCATAATGTAAAATTTAAGATTAGTAAGTAAAACAGCAAATATTAAGAGAAGGATATTGAAGCCTTTTAAAAGACAATCAAATATCAATAAAAGATGCTTAATAGCTTGATTTATTTTTTATAAAACGAGATGGGAAAATCAGGCTTTGATATATTTAAAAAACGGAGGAACTAAATTATATATGAACAACCTTCCAACGCCAATTCAGTATTTTCAAAAACAGTGCACGCCTCAGTTTTAAAATCTTGCAGCGATTCGTACATAGAAGAAAAATGTCCGAGCAATAATTTTTTTACTCCCGCTTTTTTTGCGATGGTTGCAGCTTCTATAGAAGTGCAATGAAAGCGGCTAGCTGCCTTTTGTTGTAACGCATGCAGGTACGTTGCTTCATGATAAAGGAGGTCAACATTTTTTATTTTCTCAACTAATCCCTCATCATAAACGGTATCAGTACAGTAAGCATAGGTCTTTGACGGAGGTACCGCCGAGGTCAGCATTTCATTTTTTATAACAATATTATACTCTGTAATAAAATCTTCTCCCCTGTGAAGGTTCTCAAAAAATGATGAAGGAACATTATATTTTTTTACTTCTTCAATTTCTATCTTTCTTAAATTCTTTTTTTCCCTGAACAAAAATCCCCGGCACTCAATGCGGTGTTTCACTTTAAAGCTTTCTACAATAATTTTTTTATCATTTAATATCACACCTTCTTTATCATGCGGATGAAAAAGTAATTCGAATGGTAGATGCGCACTGGCAACTTCTAACTGAAGTTCAATAATTGTTTTTAAAATTGCGGGTGCATACAAATGCAGAGCATGTTTGCGTCCCCCTAACCCCATACTGGTAAGCAATCCTATTAAACCAAAATAATGGTCACCATGAAGATGCGAAATAAAAATATGATTGATCTTGCTGCTGCGAATTTTAAATTCGATCATCTGCATTTGCGTGCCCTCGCCGCAATCTATCAAAAAACTTTCTTCGGCATTTTGCACAACCTGGGCAGTAGGGTGCCGGTTAAATGCAGGTATTGCTGAATTGTTTCCTAAAATGGTTACGGCTAGCATATAATCCTCCAAATCCCGATGGTTCGGGACTTTTTAAAGTTAACAATTTCAGACAGTAATTTATCTGAGTGTTTCATAATTACATAATTTTCATAAGCCCATTTAGGGGTTTGGGTTAATCCAAAAACTCTCTTTCAATCTCTTCCATTTGCACAATATCCCACGCTTCGCTTTCCGTAGGTGTAACATTTAATACCTCCAATATTTCAAGTTTGTCAAAATATTCTTCTACCTGTTTTTGCATTTCGCAAATTACAAACGAGGCATTACTATCATAAAACTCCTGCTGAAGATTGAGAATACCTTCTGCCGAAGCATTGTCAACTTCTATAACTTCTCCCAATTTAAGAACCACATTTTTGATCTCTGTTTTAAGAATAGGAAGCAACTTTTCTTTTAACTCCTCTGTCATATTAGCAGAAAGAATCGTGTCTTCGGGTGTAATAACATGAAATTTCTCTTTGGTATCAATTTTGACTTTCATGGGTTATTAGTTTTTTGACATTAGCGGTGAATTTTTTTATTTGATAACCGGGATTATCAATACCCATAATTATAATGTAAGGTGTTGCAGGGATAAACAAATGTATTATCTTTTAAAATGTTTGAACAAAAATGCATCAATTGTTTTAACCTTTTATTGGGCGGTTTTCAACACGCTGTGGATTGTTTGTAAGAACTAAGAGTGAATTTTTATCGTTATTATTGTATAGCTAAATCAAAAGAAAAAATGGATAATAATTTTTCAGCCCAGGTTAAAGAGATCATATCGTATAGCAGGGAAGAAGCCTTGAGATTAGGAAATGATTTTATTGGCACCGAACATCTTGTTTTAGGATTAATTCGTGATGGAGAAAACACAGCGATAAAAATATTAAAAGCGCTTAATGTTGATTTATATGAATTAAGAAAAGAAATTGAACTGGCGGTAAAAGATAAAACAGGTAAGAATATTGCAAACATAAATTCATTACCCCTAACAAAGCAAGCCGAAAAAGTGATAAGGATTACCGTTCTGGAGGCTAAAGCTAACAAAAGCCCTTTAGTAGAAAGCGAACATCTCATGCTTTCTATTTTAAAGAACAAAGAAAATATTGCTACTCAAATTTTGAATCAGTTTGATGTGGATTACGACATGTTTAAAAATGAATTAGGGTATGTAAAAACAGATCCTAAAGCCGAGTTCCAAGATGATGATCCCGAAGAATTTGATGAAGAAAAAAAATCCTACTCACAACAACAGCGGGCTACAAAAGGCACTGCAAACCAGCCTAAATCAAAAACTCCCGTGCTTGATAATTTTGGCAGAGACATCACCCGTTTGGCAGAAATGAATTCTTTGGATCCTATCATCGGACGTGATACAGAAATTGAAAGAGTCTCCCAGATATTAAGCCGCCGTAAAAAGAATAACCCAATTTTAATTGGTGAGCCCGGAGTTGGTAAAACTGCAATCGTAGAAGGTTTAGCGCTTCGCATTATTCAAAGAAAAGTAAGCCGCGTATTGTTTGATAAAAGAGTTGTATCACTCGATCTTGCGGCATTAGTTGCCGGCACAAAATACCGTGGACAGTTTGAAGAAAGAATGAAAGCCATCATGAATGAGCTTGAAAAAAACCGTGATGTAATTTTATTTATTGATGAGATACATACCATTGTGGGTGCCGGTGGTGCCAGCGGTTCTTTGGATGCATCCAACATTTTTAAACCAGCCCTGGCAAGAGGTGAACTGCAATGTATTGGCGCTTCAACTTTAGATGAGTACAGAATGTACATTGAAAAAGATGGCGCACTGGACCGTCGCTTTCAAAAGGTGATGATTGAGCAGCCCAGTGTTGATGAAACAATACAAATACTAACCAACATAAAAAGTAAGTACGAAGATTACCATAATGTAACTTATACCGACGAAGCCATTGAAGCTTGCGTAAAATTAAGCGACAGGTATATGACGGACAGATTATTACCGGATAAAGCAATTGATGTGTTAGATGAAGTTGGAGCAAGAGTGCATTTGAAAAACATCAATGTTCCTGAAGAAGTTTTGGGTCTTGAAAAAAAGATAGAAGATATTAAACTTGAAAAAAATAAAGTGGTAAAGAGCCAGCGATTTGAAGAGGCTGCTTCCCTGCGTGATACTGAAAAAAGATTGCAGGAAGAACTGGAAAAAGCAAAAACTGATTGGGAAGAAGAAAGCAAGCATAGGCGTTTCCCAATTGATGAAGACGCGATTGCAGAAGTAGTAAGTATGATGACCGGGATTCCTGTAAAGCGCATGGTACAGGCAGAGACTGAAAAATTAAGAAAGATGGCTACAGACCTTACAGAAGCTGTAGTTGGACAGGATGAAGCGATACAAAAAGTGGTAAAAGCAATTCAGCGTAACAGGGTAGGATTGAAGGACCCTAAAAAACCTATAGGTACATTTATTTTTCTTGGGCCAACCGGTGTTGGTAAAACAGAGTTGGCAAGAGCGTTGGCAAGATATATGTTTGATAGTGATGATGCGTTGATACGAATTGATATGAGTGAGTACATGGAGAAATTTACTGTGAGCCGTTTGATTGGTGCACCTCCGGGATACGTTGGTTACGAAGAAGGCGGACAACTTACTGAAAAGGTAAGACGCAAACCATACTCTGTGATCTTATTGGATGAGATTGAAAAAGCCCACCCTGATATTTATAATATTTTGCTACAGGTTTTGGATGATGGAATTTTGACCGATGGTTTAGGAAGAAAAATTGATTTCAAGAATACAACCATCATCATGACATCGAATATTGGTGCACGCCAATTAAAAGATTTTGGTGAAGGAGTAGGTTTTCAAACTGCAACCCGTATACAAAATGCAGATGAAAATAATAAAGCGGTTATCGAAAAATCTTTAAAGAGAACTTTTAGTCCTGAGTTTTTAAACAGGATAGATGATGTTGTAATTTTTAATCACTTAACTGAGGAAAATATTTTTTCCATCATTGATATCATAATGAAAGCAGTAACAAAGCGCCTTCATAATTTAGGATTGAGTTTAGAGTTAACCGAAGAAGCTAAGAAATTTATTTCTGATAAAGGTTACGATTCTCAATTTGGTGCAAGACCATTGCACAGGGCTATTCAAAAATATTTGGAAGATCCTTTGGCAGAAGAAATTTTGAATATGAATATAAAAACAGGAGATGTTTTGGTTGCAAAGTTGGATAAAGAAAATTCAAAAATACACTTTGAAATAAAGGGCGGGGTTACTAAGGAAGAAATAACCGAAGCATAATCAATCTTTATAAATTTTTAATGCCATTCTTAAAAGGGATGGCATTTTTTTTGCAATCATCCAAATTTCTTTTTTTGTTCTTCCTCATTTTTAAACCATTTTTGCGCAATGGCGATCATTATCACAATTGATGGATGGAGTGCCTGCGGTAAAAGCACATTAGCAAAAGCACTGGCAAAAAAACTTGGGTATCTATACATTGACAGTGGCGCAATGTACCGTGCCATCACTTTATATTTTTTAAGAAATCATATTGACTGGACGGACGCAAAAAAAGTAAAACAGGCTTTAAAAGATATTACTATTAAATTTATTTTTAATGAGAATAAACAGGAGTCAGAAATATTTTTAAATGGAGAGAATGTAGAGTATGTTATCAGGGATCTTGTTGTTGCGGAAAAAGTGAGTGATGTTGCTGCAATAAAAGAAGTTAGAAAATTTGGGGTAACACAGCAGCAAAAATTAGGAGAAAAAAAAGGGATCGTAATGGATGGAAGGGATATAGGTACTACTGTTTTCCCGGGTGCTGAATTAAAAATATTTATGGAAGCTGATGAAGCGGTAAGAGTGGAAAGAAGGTTTAAAGAATTGTTTGATAAAAATCCCAATGTAACTGTTGAAGAAATAAAAACAAATCTTGAAATGAGAGACTTTATAGATTCTCACAGGGAAGTGAGTCCGTTGCGTAAAGCTGATGATGCCATTGAGCTTGATAATACACATTTAACAGAGAAAGAACAATTGGACTTTGCTATATCACTTGCAAAGGAAAAATTATAAAAATTTGCCAGCTTAAATCTAATTTTTCTATCCTCATAAAATAATTTGTGAATTAATATTTTGGATTCAAACATTTAATTTTCCTGCATAAAAAATTCTATAATAAATTATTGATTGTATTTATTAAAGTGTTAAACTTGTGGTACATTATATTTTCAACTTTTATTTAAAAATATAATTAAGATAATACGCTGGTCCTTTTCCATTCCTTTGAAAAAAATTTAGAAAATTTTATACTACTTCTTTTCCAATTGCTTAAGTAAAACTTTTGATATTCTTTTTAGTATTATTTAATAAAATAAAATTTATCAAAATGAATTATATGAAAAATACTTTACTTGGTTTATTACTGTTATGTGGATCATTTTTAAATAAAGCTGCTGCACAAACAGTTCCTGATCTTACACCCCGTATTAATCTAAATCCGAATATTGTTATTGGGCAAAGCACAATGGAAGTTACAGTTCAGGTAAATGAAGTTAATACGGTTACAACAAATGGGTCAGTTATTACTCTGTATGTAGATAAACAAAGTATGTTCAGCAATTTTAACTTTAATAGCACTCAATCAACCAATGCTGCAGGGCAACCTATTCATAATAGTTTGTTTACCATCGATGCTGTGACTAACCCGGATTTTTATGTAATTACAAGTAATGCAGTATTTATGAATTCACTTCGCAGGGTTAGTTTTACAGTTAAAGTCAATCCGGCGCAAACAAATGGTTCTACTCCTATTAATGTTTATTTAAAAAATGGAAGTGGGGGAGAAACAAAATCTGACGACAATGTAAGTTATTCAATACTTGATTTTTCATTTTAATTCCAGCCCAATAATTATTATTAAAATAATAAAAATGAAAAGATTTTTAACCCTACTACTTATTACTTTTTTATTACAAGCTTCATTAATTGCCCAGGATTTTGTATTGAATAATCCTGCTATGACGCCCAGCCCGGGTATTTTTCCCGGAGGCACTGAAACCATTTCATTTGATTTTTATGTTGCTCAGGCAAGTTATTTTTTTAGCAGCGACCCATTAAGTAATAATTATTCTACTTTAACCTTCAGTTTTACAAAATTAAATCCTCCATCTCCGCCTACAGGCACAGGTGCAGATTTATTTAATTGGGTAAAAACTAATAATGGGGGAAGCGGCGTTAATCTTGTATATACATGGACAGGCACTACCAAAGACATTCCAATGCTTATGTCTCCTCCGGGAAGTAAATATAAAATTACTTTTGCCAATGTGCCAATTACAGCTGAAGCAACCAGGGCAGAATCTGACGTAAAAGTTGCAGGTCAATTTACTGACCCAGGTATTTGTGCTCAGGGTTTAACAGGAAATAATTATGCAGTAATTTCAACTTATACCTCGTCCGGTGGTGCTTTACCAATTCGTCTTTTATCTTTTAATGGAATAAAAGAAGTTGATAAAGTTCAATTACATTGGCAAACATCATCTGAACAAAATAGCAATTACTTTGATGTTGAATTTAGTGAAAATGGTAACCTATGGAATAAAATAGGAACGGTAAAAGCTGCTGGAAACAGCTCATTACTACGGGAATATAGTCTTACGCATCGCAGCCCTGCAAACGGTGTTAATTATTACCGCCTGAAACAAGTAGATTTTGATAACATTTTTGGGTACAGTAAGATTGTTGCCATCAACTTTGCTATAAAAGGTGTAAACATAAATTCAGTTTATCCAAACCCTTTTATAAGTCAATTAAAAATTGATATTTCAAGTGATAAAAATGAAGTCGTGCGCATACAGATGAGTGATAATTTAGGTAGACTGATAAAAGTGCTAAACCCTTCTATACAAAAAGGGGTGAATAGAATATCATTAGATAATTTGGCAGGTTTGTCATCCGGCATTTATAATATAGAAGTAAAAACTTCATTTTCAACATTTAGATATAAGCTTAAGAAATAAGCACACTTACACATGAGTCTGAAGCCTTCCGGGAAACCGGGAGGCTTTTATCCAAACTCAGCAATGGCTTCCTTACCAGTTTTATTTACCGGGAAATAAGAAATCAGTTTATTTATTACACCTTCCACCAATGCATCAGGGCAGCTTGCTCCGCTGGTAATAAGAATTTTTACAGGTTGTTTTTCAGGCAGGAATTCTAAAGTTTCTTTTTCAACTTTATTATGAAAATCAAAATGCAGAATTTTATTCTTAGACATTATCCTTTCTTCTGAATCAATAAAATAGGTTGGTAATTTTTCTTCGCATAATTCTACCAGGTGAGACGTGTTTGAACTGTTGTAACCACCAACAACAATTGCAAGGTCTGCATCGGTTTTTAGCAAACCATACACAGCACTTTGGTTTTCATAGGTGGCATAACATAAGGTATCTCTTGTGTCGGCAAATCTTTCATCAATATTTTCTTCTGTGAGAAGATATTTTTCCATCATGGTTTTCCGTAAATAATCGGCAATAGCCTGCGTATCGCTTGCCAGCATTGTTGTTTGATTAACTACGCCTATCCGTTGCAGATCTTTTTCAACATTAAATTGTTCAGAATGGTTGTCTTTAAATTCTTCATAAAAAAGATACGACGGTTTTTCGCCGGTAATATATTTTGCCAACTCAAGCGTTTCAGCCATGTCATTCACGATCACCGTTGGAGCATTGGAAGCGCTATGACTAAATGTTGCCCGTGTCTCTTCATGCTTGGGTTTACCATGAATGATGATGGTGTAATCTTTTGCAGCGATTGACTCTGCACGGTTCCAAACTTTTTCAACAAAAGGACAGGTAGTGTTATATTTTTCAATTTTTATCCCAATGTTTTTTAACTTATTTTCTATGTCGATGGTTGTTCCAAATGCTGGTATGATAACAATATCATCTGCAGCTAGTGTATTAAAATCAATAAGCGAATTGCCATGCGTATCCATAATAAATTGCACTCCTCTTTTTTTAAGATCATCATTCACCAATGGGTTATGGATCATTTCACTTAAAAGAAAAATTCTTTTGCCAGAATTTTCTTCAACAGTTCTAAAAGATATTTCTATTGCATTCTCTACGCCATAACAAAACCCAAAATGGCGGGCAAGATATATTTGTAAAGCACCAAAATCTAAAAAAGTGGGAGTGAAATCTTTTTTTAATTTATCCTGTGTTCTGCGCTTATTTTTAATAGCGGAAATCAATGTGCTTTGGTATGTTATGGGAACATTAAACTGCTTCATGTAATATTGTGCAAAGTTAATGGTGAATAGTGAACGGGCAATAATGAATAGGTTACGGAAATCTAAAATATGATATGAAATTTGAACATCCTTTGTGGAGTTACGATACAAATATTTACGAAGTAAATGTGCGCCAATACACAACAGAAGGAACATTTGAAGCTTTTAGAAATCACCTTCCGAGGTTAAAAGATATGGGCGTAGAAGTATTATGGTTTATGCCAATAACACCTATCAGTACCAAAGGTAGAAAAGGAAGTCTGGGAAGTTATTATGCAGTTCAAAATTATAAAGAAATTAATCCTGAGTTTGGTTCCCTTCAGGATTTTGTTAACCTGGTTAAAGAAGCACATGAACTTGGTTTTAAAATAATTGTTGACTGGGTAGCTAATCATACAGGCAATGATAATATTTGGATAGATAAACACCCTGATTTTTTTTGCTATGATGAATTCAATCAGATCGTTCATCCTCACGGGTGGGATGATGTGAGCAAATTAAATTTTGATAACCCTCAGCTGCAGGCAGCAATGATTGATGCAATGAAATTCTGGATAGCTACCTGTGATATTGATGGGTTCAGATGTGATATGGCGCATTTGGTTCCGCTGGAGTTTTGGAAAAAAGCAAGAATAGAGTTGGAAATGTATAAGATGAATCTCTTTTGGCTTGCTGAATGTGAAGAAGAAAATTATCATGAAGTATTCGATGCAACATATACATGGAAATGGATGCATGCAACAGAAGAATTTTATCACAAAAAAATTGATTTGAATGGGTTGTTTGGTGTGTTGCAGGAATATGATC
>JBKJSX010000041.1:0-18458 GCA_046594375.1 Chitinophagaceae bacterium | reverse complement strand
GATAAAAATGAGTTGTGGAATTTTATTGGCTATGTGCCAACCGGTAATGGCGAAATCATTATAAGGCAGGCACAAGGATGGACAGTTATTCATCCATAACAAACCTTTTTTCAAAATAGGACGGGGAAATTTTATGGAGTTAACCAAGACCCAAAAAAACTTTGCAGGCAGTATATTAAATGCTAAATGCTTCCGGTTTGCTTTCACCCATATTGATCTTGTTATTTTAAATTATTTTTTTGCATTTGCTGAGCTTTGCAATCCCTTAATGGAAGTAAAATTATTAGGCTGCATTTTAAGATCCTCACGAAAAATTTCTTTGGCTTTTTTATATTTTTTTGCATTGAGTAATGCATTTCCTAAATAATGCCGGGCAGGTACCAGCCAATCTCTTGGCTCATTATACACCAGAGAATCTTCTGTTGCTACCGCCATTTTAAAATATTTAATTGCTTTTTGAGGAGCATTTTCTTTTTCCGCAATAGTCCCCATCAAAATATATTTTGCAATAGTAGCTGCACTTAACGGAGCATTAAATGGTGATAACACAACTGCCAGATCTTTTTCATTTAAAAAAGATTCTAATTTAGTTAATGATCCCTTTGCCTTTTTTAATTCGTTTGTTTTGGCATATGCCATGCCTTTAGCAAAAAATTGTATCACCGCAGCATAATGAAATCGGGTTGCAACATCGGGTTGTTGTAAAATATCATCCCACCTCTCAAAAGTTATCATGGTAAGTTCAGGAGCCATATAAACATACTGAACATATCCACCCATGGGTGCATCCATTGAAAGTAAGGAAGTATCAAAACTGTTGCGGCATTCAAGAGCATCTTTTATTGCAAGCTGATAATTATTCATATTCATTGAACATGCAGCCTGCATATGCCTGTTATGAATTTGATAAAGCGGTGCATTATTCGCAACATCAGGAAATATTTGCAGATAGGTTTTATATTTTTCAACAGCCAATATGTTCACCTTAACGCCTTTTTCATACTTACCTGTTCTAATATAAATATGTGATGGCATGTGAACCATGTGAGCAAGACCGGGAGCTAATCTTCCTAAACGCTCTGCGCTTGCATTTGCTTTGGCTGCATAAGGCGATGCTTCCATCGTATGGATGTAATAATGATTGGCGCCAGGATGATTGGGCGCATACTTTATAACACTTTCTAATACTTTTTCAATATGTGGCGTCCATGGTTTAGGTTTTCCGTCGTGTTGCCACAAGTCCCAGGGATGCTGGTTCATTAAAGCATCGGCATACAATGTACCCATCTCTGCATCAGAAGGAAATCTTGAATAAAGTTCTTTCATCTTATCAGCATACTGCTGGTTAAGGTATTCTCTTTTTTGTGTTGAATCATTTGAGTAATGAACCTGCATTGCTTCTATCAAAGCCTTCTCTTTTAATGAAGAATTGTTTTCAAATTCTTTTGCTTTTTTTGTTGCAATCAATGCATCAGGCGACGCAGCATAACCAAGATCATTTATGTTGGGGCCATAAGCCAATGCCTCTGCCCAATAAAGCATTGCACAATTTGGATCAAATGTTTGGGCTTTTTTAAATGAAGGCAAAGCTTCAATAATGTGAAAACCGTAATAAAGATTTATGCCCTGGTTAAAATAAAATTGTGCACTGTCATTTTTGGTAGAAATTTTCCAAACATGAGAACCTGTACCGGGCAGGGGTATCATCTGTTGTATCTCCAATTTGGTAAGATGATAAGTAGTCCAGTCCGGTGTGCAACTTATTGTTGAAAATTTTTTCTTTAAAATTACTTTAGCGAATGCTGCTTTATCAATTGAAACAGGGATTTTTTTTATCCGGGTGTAACCCATTAAAAATATGATTGCAGAGCAGGAAACAATTAATAAGTATCTCATTTTGGTAATTTAATTTTTAAATATACCAAAAATTAAAAATCAAATTATTCTTCCGGGGTCATCTTAATTAATATTCCATTTAAAATTCTTTATTCCTAAGTAAGAAAATAAAATTGCATAACCAAGTGTTGCAAGCAATGCAAGCGTAGAAGTGTTATCCCAATTTGATGGCTGCATGCTGGAAGCAAGGATATTTTTTACAGTTCCGTAAGGCGACCACCTGATAATTTTCTGAAGTTCTTTTCCCAAAACTCCCAGGTCTCCAAACATACCGACCATAATAAAAAGAAAATATACAAGTCGTGTTGTGGAGTTTACTGTCTCAGCATTTTTTACAAGGCCAACTATCATTTGCCCGAGACCCAGATACATAGCGCCTCCCACCAAAGCTGTAAGATAAGAAAGTGCATAACCTGCAGGTGTAAGATTTACTTTATCATATTCGCTGCCAACTATAAATACAAATGTTGTTACCAGTAATATCATTAGTAGCTGAACGGCCAACCTGCTAACCATTATCGACCATGTAGGAACAGGTGTTACTCTCAATCTTTGAAATACTCCTTTATCACGATCACGTGCAATGGCATTGCTGTATCCCATTAATCCTATTGCAGTAAGGCCAATGGTAATGCATGTTGAAAGAGCAAATGCTCCACCCAGTTTTTCAATCAACCCTTTCCAGGAAATAAGAATTATAACAGGTACTAAAAGTAAAAGCACTACAGAACGGCGATTGCGCCACTGTGTTTTAAGATCAGCACGAAGCAAGGCTGCCAGGGCTGCTGAAGTTTTTGGTATAACGGTTTGCATATATAAATTTTATTCTTATAAAAAAATTTATGTGCGTATTGTTTTTCCTGTCAGTCCGATGAATACATCTTCCAAAGTTATTTTTCCTCTTCTTGACGCAGTGATTACAGCATGATCATTGCGGTGTGTATCAATAATAGATTGCGGGGTATCAATGGTTATAACAGTGCCATGATCAATAATTGCGATACGGTCACACACCGCTTCTGCCTCTTCCATTGAATGTGTTGTTAATAAAATGCCATGACCTTTGTTGCGCATTGTTTCCATCCTTTCCCAAAGCTGGCGGCGTGATTGAGGATCAAGACCACTTGTTGGCTCATCCATTAATACAAGTACAGGATCGTGAATGGTTGCAATAACAAGAGAAACACGTTGCTGTTGACCACCCGAAAGTTCTTTAAATCTTTTTGATGAAGAGCCTTCCAGTTTTATTTCTTCTAAAATATTTTGCAATTTTTCTTTGGTAAGCTCAACACAATATATTCCGGCATACAATTGTATTATTTCAGCAACATTAAGTTCGGGTTGAAAGCTAGTTGCCTGCAATTGTACGCCCATATTGGCTTTTGCGTGCAAGGGTTTTTCTTTTGTATTAAAGCCCGCAACTGAAATAGTTCCTGACTGTGGTTTTAATAATCCTTCAATAGCGCTTAATGTACTTGTTTTTCCTGCGCCGTTTGGACCAAGAAATCCAAATATCTCACCTGACTTTACATCAAAGGAAACATTGCGTACAGCATGAAAAGAACCATAAGAAACACTAAGATCATTTACCTGTAGGATAGGAGAGCCGGATGGATGAATCATTCAAATTTATTTAAGCAGCCATAGAGTATAGGCAAATGTAAAACAATATTCGTCCTACAATTTTTTATAATAGAAAAGCATCACCTGGTATAAGTGATGCAACTAATTTATACCGATAAAGGATTGAAGAGATGGAACTCAGTAATTCAAATCATTGTATTGAAGAAATGAGAATCACTGAAAAAAGAAAATAGCAGAAAATAAATCGTTTAATACTTATTCGGTGGTAAAAAATTCCACACTGCTGTGTTCTGTGTTTTGCTTTCAAAAGTTGCAGCTACATTCCTTTCCTGGATCAAAGAAGCAGGGCGTGAGGGTGCAGTTCTGCTTGACGAATTGCAATTACCCAAAGCCCAATAAATAACAATAAAAATAAGGATCGTACTTAAACAGCCACCTCCTAATTTTTTTGCGCCATAACCTGCGATTATTGTTCTGAGAAAATTATTCATTGTAAGAGTTTTTTATAAGACAATAAATATTGTGCCAATAATGTAATATCTTTTTTGTACAGAATTTTTTATAGGGTAACTATTTTATTGTGGCTAACAATCGTTATTCATATTCCCGGGGTTCCTTTGCACTATTTATAATCATGGTGTTTATACCTTAGCAGCTTTACAATAACTATTATTTTGAAAACATCTTCAATAAGCGAGATAAAACAGGAATTAAATAATGCATCGCCGAAAGAGCTTTTGGAGTTATGCCTTCGGTTAGTTAAATATAAAAAAGAGAACAAGGAATTATTAAGCTACCTTCTGTATGAAGCAAATGATTTGCCTTCTTATATTGAGAATATGAAAAAACAAATGGATGAACAGTTCTTGCAGATAAACGTTTCTAATTTGTATTTCGTAAAAAAGAGTCTTCGTAAAATTTTAAAAAGTACCAACAAGTATATTAAGTATACAACATCAAAGGAAGCTGAAGCCGAATTACTAATTTATTTCTGTGAAAAAATAAGATCTTCAGGTATAAGGATAAAGAAAAGCACTGCGCTTACTAACATTTACAGTAGTCAAATAAAAAAAATAAAAGCTGTTATAGAAAACTTACATGAAGACCTGCAGCACGACTATACTAAGCAAATTGAGCTTATAGATGATAAGACTTAAATTAAAACAGTTAACCACAGCAATACACATCAATTAGTTTTGATTGTCAGGAGTATTATATTTGTACAATAAAATTATCGCTATGTCATTAACAGCTAACAATAATCAGAAGGGCAAGGGAGGAAATAAAATACAAAAAAATAATTTCCAGGCTTCTAAATTTATAGGCAAGCCGGCAAAAGGTGCAGGATTTTCCAAAAAGCCGGTTAAAACAGGCGGAACAAGAGGAAGCTAATTTTTCATTATTTTACCTTCTGCTTTTATTTACTGCGATTGTTACAAATTTGCAGCTGAACTTTGTATATCTAGAGTCATTTTCCTGGAGCTGAAATTTCCCCAACTCAACTTTTTCTATATTTTTTTTCTTATCCTTAAATCTTTTTTAACAAAACAATTGACTTGATGAATTAAAATCAAGAAAGCCGATAAATTGAATAGAAAGGCGATAGTACCTAATTATCAGTAAAATTACGGTATTGCATTTCTGGGAGAACCACTCTATGTTTGTGGAAATAATAAATGAATTGTAACCTCGATCATTTTTTATTTGTCCAACAAGTTTAATTATTTTATGAGAACCTGCTGATTTACACTTACCTGTATCAAAAGCATAAAAAAAATTATCAACCTAAAAACCACAAAGAATGACCTATATTTTTACTTACCCACAAGTTGCTATAATATTTCTACTCCTATTCTCCTTAAACATTCTTCCGGGGTTTTCAAAAAAATCAAAATTATTATTTGTGCCTGTAAAATAATGTTGAATTGCGATTAAACAGTTGCTCTTAACTTATCCAAAAAACTATTAATAATATTTAAATAAAAAAAATGAATAAAAATTTACTTCAAATTCTTCTCATCTCCACAATAGCTTTAGTAAGTTCATCAGGCTTACACGCACAAAACCGAACTATTATTATTACAGATTTTACAGTAAGCGCAAAAGAACAAAAAGTAATAATAGATTGGAAAACTGATGGCGCAACAGCAACTAATTATTTTGCACTTCAAAAGAGTATTGATGGCATCAACTATAAAACTGTAGCATTGGTATTAGGTCCTGATCCAAAACAAAAAAATGGTGATTGCTATGATTGCTCTTATAAGTTATCTAAAGCTGCAAAGCCTTCCTACTACAGACTTGTGCATATTGACTCTGATGGGAATGAACAATTTACTGAAGCCAGGCTTTTAACCAGATCATAAACTAAAATATTATTCAACTGAAATATTCGGTAGAGTTAAATTCGTTTTCTTTGGGGGTTACAGAACCAGAATTTTAAGGTTCTTAACAATTGCCGCATTTCTATGCGGCTTTTTTTTTTCATCTTCATTTCCTATTATTAGTCTATGATTAAAGCAGCGAATATGAATATTAAATCATCTTATTGCATTCGGTTTGTTGGTATATTGCACAAAGGTCATACATTCACTTTCATGAAATTTATTTTACTGGCGCTCTTTAGTTTACCTCTATTTTTTGCAGCTCATGCCCAGGATTTTTCCAACAAAGGCAAAGATTTTTGGGTAGGGTATGGAAGTCATTGCCAGATGTATAATGGAAGTGGTTTAGATGCAACAAATGGTGGTACGCAGGATATGGTTCTTTATTTTACATCCGACGTTACTGCAAATGTAACTGTAACTATACCTTTGACGGGGTGGACAAGAAATTATATTATTCCTGCAAATGGAGTTATTGAAACAGTTACTATCCCAAAAACAGGAGCCGATGATGTTAGATTAAGACAGGAAGGGAAATTTTCAAAAAAGAGCGTTCATATTACAAGCGATAAACCTATCGTTGCTTATGCACATATTTATAATTCAGCAGTTTCAGGGGCTACTCTGCTTTTCCCAACCAACACTTTAGGCAAAGAATATTATTCTCTTAACTATAAACAGGTATCAAACCAGGCTTATTCATATCCTTATGCTTTTGCAATAGCTACAGAAGATAGCACTATTTTGGAAATTACTCCTACGGCAAATACTCAAACACATCTTGCAAATATAACATTTCGGGATACTTTAATGGCTGGCGATGTTTTAAATTTATTGGGACAGATTACCGGTAATACTGGTGTTGACCTTACCGGAACAAAAATAAAATCAGTGGCTACAACAACCGGGCAATGCAAAAAAATTGCTGTATTCTCAGGTTCAGGAAAAATAAATATAAGATGTAACAACACAGGTAATAGCTCGGCAGATAATTATATACAACAGGATTTCCCTGCAAATGCATGGGGGCAAAAATATTTTACAGTTCCTACTGCAAATATGCCTTATAATTTTTTTAGAGTTTTAGTAAAAGATCCGACAACTGTAGTTAAGTTAAATGGAGTTATTCAATCAGGGATTGTTAACAATTTTTACTACGATCTGCCAATTAGTAATTTGCCAAATCTTATTGAAGCAGATAAACCGGTTTTGGTAGCACAGTATATAACAACAACAAGTACTTGTGGTAACAATTTTATTGGTGGTAGTGGGGATCCTGAAATGATTTATCTCAGTTCAATTGAACAAACAATTGATAAAATAACTTTGAACTCAACCTCTCATAGTGCAATTAATCAACATTGGATTAATGTACTTATGAAAACAATCGCAGTTAATACTTTTCGTATAGATGGAATAATATCTCCTGTTACTTTTACAGTTCATCCGAGCGACCCAACTTATTCATATGTGCAAATTCCTGTACAAGTGGGTCAACATTCGTTAACTGCCGATTCAGGCTTTAATGCAATTGCTTATGGATATGGCGGGGCTGAGTCTTATGGATACAATGCAGGCACCAATATCAAGGATCTTTACAATTTTGTTACACCGATCAATCCCTTAAATATTTCAAATCAAAATACGGCATGTGCAGGTACGCCATTTTATTTTTCAATAACATATCCCTTTCAACCTACATCATTGTATTGGGATTTTCATAATTTTCAAACACCTAATGTTACAATTACCAACCCTATAATTGATACCACCTATTTTATAAATGGAAAACAAATATGGAGATATAAATTACCCACAAGCTATTCCTACTTAACTGCGGCTAATTATCCTGTAAGTGTAACCGCAGGCACATCAGGCTCCGACGGATGTGGAAATTTACAGACAAGAGATGATACCTTATTTGTTTTTAATCCACCGGTAACCGATATTACCTTCACCCATAGCGGCTGTGCAACTGATACAGTTTATTTTAAAGACAATACAAATTATGTTGCAGGAACTTTCTCTTATAAATGGTCTTGGGATTTTGGAGATGGAACATCAGACGTTGTAAGAAATCCCAAACATATATATACGGCACCTGGAGTTTATACTGTTCGTTTCAGTCTTATCAGTAATGTTGGTTGCTTAAGTGATACTGCATCAAAACAAATTATAATTACGTCACCACCGATAGCAAAATTTGCTGTTTCATCCCCAATGTGTTTAGGAAAATCAATCACTTTTACTGATTCATCATTTGCGCCTGCACCAGGCGTTCTTGTAAAATGGTCGTGGGATTTTGGAGATGGAACTACTCAAATACTAACCACGAATAGTAATCCTATTCATACTTATTTAAATGCAGGCACTTTTAATGTTACTTTAAAAGTTGAAAATAATACCAACTGTCAAAGCCCGCTATTTACAAAGCAGGTAACTGTTCATCCTAATCCTGTTGTTAACTTTAGTTTACCACGGGTATGCCTTCCAGTTGGGCAGGCTCAATTTTTTGATTCAAGTTCAATTGCAGACGGAAGCCAGGCTTTATTTACTTACTTGTGGAACTTTGGGGATGCTGCTTCCGGAGCTTTAAATAATTCTGTAATTAAAAATCCAATTCATATTTATACTAATGCTGGGCCTTTCACAGTTAAGCTGCAAATAACTTCCAAAGATGGATGCTTCTCAGACACAACAAAAATTTTATCAACTGTATATGCTCAACCAAAAGCTGCTTACACAGTAAAGCTTGAAAACTGTTTAAATGATACCACTTACTTCACCGAGCAATCTAATGGGCAGGCGAGTATTGTAACAAATTGGTTTTGGAATTTTGGAGATGGACAATCTTCGACATTGCAAAACCCTTTTCACATTTATGCAACAGCAGGATCATACAATGTTTCATTGTATATTAACACTGATAAAGGATGTACTTCTGATACGGCAACAAAACAGGTAATCATTAATTCTTTGCCTACTGCATCTTTTGCAACCTCAAGCCCTGCCTGCGAAACAAAAAGTATACTATTTACAAATGCTTCAGCAGCAAATTCAGGAATCCTGACAGCATGGAACTGGAACTTTGGTGATGGCAATTTGTTTACTGCCCCAAATGATAATCCTTTTAATCATGTATACAATACTGCAGGAAATTATACTGTAACATTATTTGTGGCAAGTGATAAAGGTTGTAAAAGCCCTTTATTATCAAGACCAATTATCATATACCCACAACCGGCATCGGGTTTTATTGCACCAAGTGTTTGCTTAACTGATGCATTTGCACAATTTACTGATACAAGCAAAATTGCTTTCGGCTCTATTACAACATGGGCATGGAATTTTAATGATCCTTCTTCCGGAGCATCAAATACTTCTGTTTTGCAAAATCCAAAACATAAGTACAATTCTGTTGGAGTGTATAATGTAACATTAACGGTAACTTCCAGCAATGGTTGTGTTGCTACAGTTACACAGGCATTTTCAGTAAATGGTGCGGTGCCCAAAGCAAATTTTTCTGTTTTAAATAATACAGGATTATGCAGCAATACAGATGTTCAATTGCAAAATACATCTACTGTAGATTTTGGCAACATAACAAAAGTGGAGATATATTGGGATATTTTAAATACTCCTGCTGCTTTTGATGTAGATGCGAATCCAATACCAAATAAAATATACAAGCATCTGTATCAAAATTTTCAAACACCATTAAGCAAAACTTACCAGGTTAAATTCCGTTCTTATTCAGGAAGTATTTGCGTTGATGAAATAACAAAAAGTATCACGGTAAATGCATCACCGCAAGTTCAGTTTCTTTCTGTGGCGGATGCCTGTTATAATATCAATCCTTTTGCGATAACACAGGCAAGTGAGATGGGTGGTGTACCCGGTACTGGCGCATACAGCGGGCCGGGGATAATGAACGGCTCAAACATTTTTGATCCTGCAGTTGCTGGTGTTGGCACTCATGTTATACGTTACACGTTTACTTCCAGTACAGGTTGTGTTGATTACAAAGAGCAAACTATAATGATCTATCCGATCGTAAATGTAAATGCCGGTCCTGACAGAACTGTTTTGGAAGCTGCAACTATTACTTTAGAACCAATTGTTACCGGCAATGCATTGCAATATTTATGGACGCCTTCGCAATATTTAAATGATGCTACAATACTTAACCCAACCGTGTTAGGGGTGCAGGATATTACTTATACTTTAAATGTAACAGGCACGGGTGGATGTATTTTCAGTGACAAGGTATTTGTAAAAGTGCTTAGGTTCCCTAATATTCCAAATACATTTACACCAAATAATGATGGCATAAACGATACATGGATAATTGAACATCTTGCTGATTATCCAAACGTTCGCATGCAGGTATTTAACCGTTACGGTCAATTGGTTTTTGAAAGCAAAGGATATACAAAACCATGGGATGGAACTATGAATGGAAAATCTTTACCATTCGGAACTTATTATTATGTAATTGAACCAGGCAATGGACGGAACCCTGTTACAGGTTATGTTACTTTGATAAAATAATTTTGTAAAATAATATGAAGCGCATTTTTATTATAGTGATGATGTTTGTGATGATGAAAGCATATACTCAGCAAAAGCCATATTATACCCAATACATTCTCAACAATTATATTTTAAATCCTGCGCTTAGCGGAATAGAAAATTACACTGATGTTAAATTGAGTTACCGCAACCAATGGACAAATATTAATGGAGCACCTGTTACAGTTTATTTTACAGCACATGCACCTATCGGTAAAAAAGATTATCGCACTACTGCAACATCTTTCGAAGTACCGGGAGAAAATCCCCGCGGAAAATCTTATTGGCAGGATTATACAGCACCTGAACCACATCATGGCCTTGGCTTAATTGTGATGAATGATAAGACAGGGTATATTAGCAGATTTTCTGCTTATGCAACTTATGCTTATCACAAAGGATTATCTGCAAAGACAACTTTATCAGCAGGATTTTTAGCAGGCTTTTCAAATGTAAGCCTAGACAGAACAAAAATTGAATGGGGCACACTTGACCCCAATGATCCTGCAATAGGAATTAATAATGGAGAACTTAAACAATTTAAACCTGAAGTGGGCGCAGGTTTGTGGCTTTATTCCGCAAATTATTTTGCAGGTGTTTCTGTTTTAAATATTATTCCAAACAAAGCAAAGTTTGCTAACAACAATCCGTACGCAAGTTATTTTGAACCCCAGTTTATGGTTTCAGCGGGCTATCGGTTTTTTCTTAATGATGATATTTCAGCGTTGCCTTCTGTGATGGCCCAGATCATACATCCATACCCCGTACAATTACATGCAAATGTAAAACTGCAATACCTTGATAAATTTTGGATTGGAGGCAGTTACAGGATAAGCGACCAATTGGGTGGCTTTGCTGCAATGGCAGGCATAAATGTTTCCAACACTTTTAATATCGGTTACTCATACGATGCTTCAACAACATCACGTTTAAAAAATTATGCGGGTAACACCCATGAAATTATTTTGGGTTTTCTTATCAATAATAAATATGGAGATACTTGCCCGAGGAATGTTTGGTAGTTCTTGTGTGACGGTTGCCTTCTGCCAAAGATGCGGAAGGCTGTTTCTCAATAATGGTCAGACCGGGCAGACCAGTGTAAAACTTTATTCCTCAATCTGAGGTTCGATAAATTCTTTCGTTCCGAGATGTATTTTTTTTACTTTTAAACTCACCTCGTTTAGCAATTCACTCACTTCGGTCAATAGAAGTTTTTTGCCATTAATAATCACTGCACCATTTTTGTATTCGAGCCTGATATTTTCTTTAACATGAACAGAAGGCTTTGGTGCATTGGTTTTAGCAGGTTTTACCTTATTATAAATTATTCTGTAAACAAGTGGAGCAACATCGGGTGTGGCGGGAATCGGTTTCTCATCCCGCTCTCTTGGACTATTTATTACGCTTGAGAAAAATCTTCTTGTCCTGTTCTCATTATTTTTATTTCCAACTTCATAGGTGTAGGCATATGCATTAGGCTCATGTATATTATTATCTTCAACACTTTTTAATTTATTCTTTCCTGTTGATCTTGTTCTTTCTTTTATTATTTTAACGTCAGGGTCAGATTCATCATCAAAATAAAATGATTGATTATTGGTGATTGATGCAATTCCTGGTAATATTTTTCCTGGGACATCTTTTATATTCCTGTCACTTGCCTTTTGTAGTTCATCTTTTATCATTTTTTTAATATCAGCATCTTTCATGTGCTGGGGAAGATGCATCAGAGTTTGCAATTGTTTTGAATTCATAATTTTCTCTACTGCATTCTGCATCTCTTCGCAATCAAAAGAAAATGAAAATTGAGCCTTATTCCAATTTGCCTGTAATTTTTGGTAATTCATACTGTACGCCAGTTGAGGATCAAATGATGCACTTGAAAATTCTGATTTGAAAGGAAGCATTGCCATTCTTTTTCCAAATGATGAAGATGTATTTAAACGCTGTGCAATAAACAATCTGCTGAAATTAAATTTAGAGATTTTTTTATCGCTTATTTCTTTTTTGCTTTCCTGCAACAACATATTCATACGTTTGAATTCTGTTGCTGCGATTTCCTTTAGATTTAGATCTTTAAACTCCTGCAATTTTCTCATTATTGGGAATTCTTTTTTTGCCCGGGAACTTACAGTAATACTTTGTACTTTATTATCAATTGGCTTTACAATAAAACTTTCTGATTTCTCATCGCTGCTTATTTTTTTATCATAAACCTTTTCCTGGATCTTTTTTGCCTCTTGCTTTTTGCCTTCCTTATTTTCAGGAGATAACCAAGCAACAGAACAGAACACAACTGTTATTAACAGCATTGCCAATAATTTTTGCCCGTAATTAAAATTTGTATTGCTGTTTATTTCCATTATTCTTTTTATCCTAAGCATCAATTGTTTTTTACCGGAAGTTGCGCCTATTGATAATCTCAGGCAGACATTTCTTGATTCCTCAAGAGAGAGCAGGGCAGAAGCATAATCATAACGATCATATTGGTACTGAATAACAATATCATCGCAGCAATTTTCTCTTTCTCTTTTAATGATCCTAGCCAATAAAACTACAAATGGATTAAAGAACAATATGGTTTCAATAAGTGATATAAAAAGATTGATGAGGTAATCGTTTCTTTTTATATGAGATAATTCGTGAAGGATGATTGCTTCCAACTGGTCAGGAGACAACTTATTTATGGAAGCAAGTGGAATTAATATTACAGGTTTTATAAAACCTATTGTTGCAGGAACATCAATATGCTGAGATACCCACAGTTTTATCTTTCTTGTAATGCCCATATGCCTTGCAACTCTCTCTGTAAATATCTTCCAATCAGCATCAGGTTTTTGCAGACCGTGGAATTTTATGAAGTGAGTAAAGCGATAAACATTAATTAACCTTAGTAAAAGAAAAACTAAAAGAAGTAAATAAGCAACAGAGAGATAGGGAAATACGCCGGTAAATTTATCAATAAACTCATGCCAATTATATTTTGATGTGTTATCAACATTATTTATATGGTAAACCGCGTTGGCATACTTAAAAGGTAAATTTTCTACAGCAAAATATTTAGAAAATAAAGTAAAACAAAACCAAACAAACGCCGACGAAAGAAGAATCGTACTAAGATTATTTTTAAATTTTGCCGAAGCGTTTTTGTATGCTCCGTTAATAATTTGGCAGGCTATCCATAAAACTGCTGCCTGCCATAAACTGTTTGCTATTGCCCATCCCAGCGATTGCAGGAAAGAAGAGTTTTGTAGAGCAGATAGGTTCATCCCTAATTATTTTTTAAGGTTGTCAAGATATTTTTGAATTTCCTCCAATTCATCCTTTGATGCTTTTTGATTACCCAAAGCCTGTAAAACCAGTTGTGTTGATGACCCTGCAAAAAGGGTATTGATCATCTTATCTAAAAATTGTTTTTGTGTTTTTTGCCTGGTTACTGCGGGTTGATATATGTGGGTTTTGTTACTGTCGTCTCGTGTTACCAAACCTTTCTCAAACATTATTTGTAAAAGTTTTAGCGTGGTTGTATAACCTGAATCTTTGTTCTTTGAAAGTTCTTCATGCACTTCACGTACTGTGGCATTTTCTTTATTCCAAAGGATGGTTAGGATTTCCAGTTCACTTTGGGTTGGCTTTAATTTTTTTATAGTCATTGATTACGATTTTGTTCGTAATGCTAAATTACGATTAAGTTCGTAACCACAAAATAAATTTTTTATAGATATTTTTTGTACCACTAATAAAAAAGCCCCGGCTATTAGCCAGGGCTTAAAATAAACTTTATATTTAAAATTATTTTACCTTATGCTCCTTAATAATAATATCAGCTTTGCCTTCAAAATAATGTTTGTATTTATTATTAACAGCATCCGTTTGTTCAACACCATCCACAAACAAACGTCCGCTTCTAACTTCCACAGTGTAATCCTGGGTAGTAATAATGGCATCACTCTTTAAGCCTGTAAGCAACGCTTTTACATCAGCCTTATTCATTGCTTCAACAACTGTATTCGAATTATTAACTCTTGCCGTATCACGTCTTTCATTTGTAATTTGCCTCTCATTGTTATTCAAGAGGATTAAATTTTCCATTTTATGCTGCCTGTTGTTTATAATTTTATCATGATGAACCTTAGCAAGGGTAGGAGCGATCACCAATGAAACAATGCTCATCAACTTGATAAGAATATTCATTGATGGCCCTGATGTATCTTTAAACGGATCGCCAACTGTATCACCTGTTACAGATGCTTTGTGATAGTCAGAACCTTTGTAATAAGTTTCGCCATTAATAACAGCGCCTTTCTCAAAAGATTTTTTTGCATTATCCCATGCACCACCGGCATTGTTCTGGAACATTCCCATCAATACTCCACTTACAGTTGCACCTGCCAAAAATCCACCCAGCACTTCCGGTCCAAAAATAAAACCGATGATGAGTGGTGAACCCAATGCGATGGCACCCGGCAACATCATCTTCTTTAAAGAAGCATTGGTTGAGATTGCAACACATTTATCATATTCTGGTTTGCCTGTTCCTTCCATAATTCCGGGAATAGTTCTGAACTGCCTGCGCACTTCTTCCACCATTGCCATTGCTGCTTCGCCAACAGCACGAATAGCTAATGAAGAAAAAATAAAGGGTATCATTCCTCCCACAAATAAACCTGCTAAAACATCTGCACGATAAATATCAATTCCATCAATCCCGGCTATACCAACAAATGCGGCAAATAATGCCAGTGCGGTTAATGCAGCAGAAGCAATTGCAAAACCTTTGCCTGTGGCAGCAGTTGTATTTCCAACAGCATCAAGTATATCAGTTTTTTCACGAACATCTTTTGGTAATTCACTCATCTCTGCAATACCACCTGCATTATCAGCTATCGGCCCAAATGCATCAATTGCTAATTGCATTGCAGTTGTTGCCATCATACCGGCGGCAGCAATACCAACACCGTACAAACCAGCACAAGCGTAAGACCCATAGATACCGGCAGCTAAAACCAAAATGGGAAACAATGTGCTTTCCATACCTATTGCTAATCCACCAATAATATTTGTTGCATGACCTGTTGAAGATTGACGAACAATACTCATTACCGGGCGCTTACCCATTGCTGTGTAATATTCTGTGATAAGGCTCATTAATGTGCCAACAGCAAGACCTACTGCTATTGCACCAAACACACCATTCTTTGTAAAATGGAAATTTCTCAAAACCATATCAGTATCGGGCAACAACCACATAACTAAAAAGTAAGAAGCAATTGCAGTTAATACTATTGATCCCCAGTTACCCATGTTCAAAGCTTTTTGAACAGCAGTAGTATTGAGAGGAGAATTTTCAGAGATCTTTACAAACAACGTTCCTACAATAGAAAATAAAATTCCCATTGCTGCGATCAGCATCGGTAAGAGGATAGGAGCCATGCCGCCAAATCTATCAAGAGAAAAAGTTTCTCTACCCAAAACCATTGTTGCCAAAACAGTTGCAACATAACTTCCAAATAGATCAGCCCCCATGCCAGCAACATCACCAACATTATCACCAACATTATCGGCAATAGTTGCAGGGTTACGTGGATCATCTTCAGGAATACCTGCTTCTACTTTTCCAACAAGATCAGCGCCCACGTCAGCAGCCTTTGTATAAATACCTCCGCCAACTCTTGCAAACAACGCAATACTTTCTGCGCCTAAGCTAAATCCTGTAAGCACTTCAATTGCTTTTTCCAAAGCCAATTTATATTCTACAGTTCCAACTGCGTAGCCCGAAACAAAAGACATGTATAATAGAATAAATAAACTTCCTAACCCTAACACTGCTAAACCGGCAACACCAAGTCCCATTACACTACCACCCGTAAAAGAAACCTGCAATGCTTTTGCTAAACTAGTACGGGCTGCCTGTGCTGTACGAACATTCGCTTTTGTAGCTGCCCGCATACCAATATAACCTGCAAGGGCGCTAAAAAATGCGCCAACAATAAATGCCAATGCAATGCTCCAATGACTATTAGAATTGGAAAATCCCATAACCGCTAACAACACAGCGCCTATAACAACAAAGTAGGAAAGTATCTTCCATTCGGCTTTTAAAAATGCCATAGCGCCTTCAGCTATATAAGTGCTTATCTCCTGCATACGTGGAGTTCCGGCATCCTGCTTTTCTACCCATTGATATTTTATAAATGTGTACAATAACCCAACAATACCCATTGCCGGGATTACGTAGATCAAATTATCCATACTGATTTTACTTAATTTTTGGGTGGCAAAAATAGGGTAAATACAGCTAAAAATGTGAATTGATTTGGAATGTGGAGAGTAAAAGGTTGGGCAATACCCCGAAGTTTCGGGGTCGGGCTTTCCGCTGCAAGTCCTCGCCACAAGCCCATCACACAAAACCCTCAGCTGTGGGCTTTCCGTTACAATCCCTATTGCAGGGTAAGTTCGTAATTAATTATACTTTTTTTATTTTCGATGTATTACTTAAATATTTTAAAAAAAAATCTTCACTTCTGATAACTTCAATTTTTGAAAAATAAAAATCATTTAAGTCTTCAGTAATAATGCAGTCGCATTTGTTTTCAATAGCAGCATAATATTCAAGTCCGTTTTCAAAATCATGTACAGTAGGGTTTTCAAGAGATCGTACAACAGTGCTTTTATTGGCATCAGCTATTTTAATGTGTTCACACAAAATGCTGATCTTCTTTTTAGCTAGTATGCTTTTGTGTTTTTTCTCGGCAAAATAAAATGCAATCGCCAGGCAAACGGGAGATGTGAAGACTGTAAACTTTGAATTATCTGCCAGGCTAACTATCCTTGAAGTAATTGTAAATAATGGGTATTCTTTATTTAACACAGAAACTAAAATATTTGCATCCAAAAAAATTCTCATTTTTTTGAATTAAAATATTCAGCCTTTGCAGCCTTTCTTGATCTTTTGGCTTTTGTTTCATAAACAGCTTCACCTTCGGCAACCTGAATAACCCAATCAGAAATAGGAAAATCTTCGAGAGAAGAATAATTCGATGCGGTAACTTTTTTTAATAAAAATTCTATCAACCGGGATACACTGATATTATTAGCTGCAGCATATTTTTTTGCCTTATAAATTATGTTTTCATCAAAGCTCAATGTTATCTTGTTGTCCATAACAGTATTTTTATTAAACAAAGATAATAACTTCTATACCACCAACAAAATAATTTAATACGTATAAAAAATAAAATTAGTATTAGAAGAGTTACCTGTACAATTTACCCGTAGTTTTTTCCACCAAACTATCCGGCAGTAGCCAAGCCACAAATGCGCCAAGTTTATTGGTAAAACCAGCTATCACTTCTGTACGATTTTTAAACATTGCTCTTACACCAATAGCAGCCACTTTTTGTGGTGACATATTGAACTTATCAGCCATTTTTAAAACCCTATCACTAACCTTTGCTGTTGTAGCCCAATCTGTATCTGTTGGGCCCGGCGATAAACACGTAACAGAAATATTGCTTGAAGAAAGTTCATGATGCAATGCCCTTGAAAATCGAAGTATGTATGCTTTAGCCGCAGCATATACAGCAAGTAAAGGGATAGCCTGGTAGGCTGTAGAACTGCAGGTGTTTAAAATATATGCCTGTTTTTGCTCTTTAAGCAATGGGATAAACAGCATACATAGTTGAGTAGGCACATGAATATTTAATTGAAGAAGGCCATTTATTTCTTTTGGCAATTGGTTTTCAAAATAGCCGCTTAATCCAAAACCTGCATTGTTAACCAAAACAGATACAGAAAAATTATTTTCTACACACCAATCAAATAATTTTTGTGAAGCATTTGGTTCAGTAAGGTCAAGCGGAAGGAAATGTATGGTAACAGGGTATTGTTTTTTTATTTCTTCTGCTGCCTGTTGCAAAAGTTCAGCAGATCTTGCCGTGAGTAAAAGATCATAATTATGCCGGGCTAACTCAAAAGCGATTGCTTTGCCAATACCTTTACTGGCACCGGTTATCAGCGCAT
>JBKJSX010000067.1:0-6318 GCA_046594375.1 Chitinophagaceae bacterium | reverse complement strand
GCAAATAAACCAACCTGATAAAGCTTTGGAAGCCTATGATGCAGTACTAAAAAAAAGTCCAAATCGTTTTAATAGCCTGTTTGGTGCCGGGCTCTCAGCACAAAGATCGGGCAATGCAGTAAAGGCTAAACTTTATTACACACAATTAGTTAATATAAGTGGGGGTAATTCAAACAGACCTGAGTTGAGAACAATCAAAATGTAGTTAGTGGGGCATTAATTAAATAATGGAAATCTGTTCTCCTCCACTGTTCCCCATTTGGCACTGGGATACTATCTTAATTTTGAGTGACTCTTATATAAATTTTATTTTTAAGATGAAATAGGTAGGTAAAAATGAAAGACATTCTTTTTTCTTATGGCACCTTACAATTAAAATCTGTGCAACTAAATATATTTGGGAGAATATTGGAAGGAGAGCCTGATGTTCTTGCGGGATACAAGATCACGTTCGTAAAGATTGAAGACGAAGCCGTTGTTGCAGCAAGTGGAATGACACATTATAACAATCTTACGTACACAGGAAATGCTTCAGACGAGATCAACGGAAAGGTGTTAACACTTACAGAAACAGAACTACAACAAGCAGATGAATACGAAGCAGACGCTGACTATAAACGAATTCGTGTTGAACTGTCATCGGGTAAAACTGCATGGGCGTTTCTTTGTGTAAACAATAATGATCAATGATTAAAATACATATTATTGATTGCCATTTCATTTAATTCAGCACTTCGTATAACTCTACTTTTTCTGCTTTGTTTTTAAGAGTTACTGAGCCGATGTTTTTGCAAATAAAAGATTGCTTCACCTTCTCATAGCAGCATTCATTAATTACAATTTGCCCGTCTGCTGCTGCACTTTGCAGGCGCTCTGCAGTGTTTACTGTATCACCAATCACGGTATAATCCAACCTGCGCAAAGTAACAGAACCAATATTTCCTGAGATCATTTCGCCGCTGTTTATTCCAATTGATACTTTGGGTGAAAAATTATTTTCTGCAGGCAATGCATCTATTTTATTCCTGATTGCGAGGCAGGCATCAATTGCCCTGTCTAAATGGTAATCGCCACGAAAAACAGCAAGGATAGCATCGCCTATAAATTTATCAATATGTCCACCCTGTGCAATGATCTCTTTCACCATTACATCAAAATATTTATTCAGCAACTTCACTACAGTATCAGGTCCTTCATTTTCGCTGATAGTTGTAAAGCTACAGATGTCGATAAAAGCAACCGAAGCTTCCACGGTTTCATTTACCAACAGCGAAGATTCAAACTCACGGCTTCCCATAAAATTCAACACCGTTTCATCCACATACATTTTAAGAATATTATTTTCTTTGATGGCTTTTAGTGTTTCCCTTATTTGGTTTACATGCCTGATTGTTTTTTCCATCGTAAGTTCCAGGTCTTCAAAATTTACCGGCTTGGTTACAAAATCAAAAGCGCCATGGTTCATGGCTGTACGGATATTATCCATATCTCCATAAGCAGATACCATTACTGTTTTAATCAGCGGACTGGCTTCGCCTAATTTTGTAAGCAAGGTTAATCCATCCATTTCGGGCATATTGATATCACTTAAAACAATATCAATATCAGGATGCTGAATAATTTTAGCCAATGCATCATTACCATTTACGGCAAAAATAAATTCATATTGCTGCTCTCTAATTTTTTGACGAAACTTTTGCCTGATAAGTGTCTCCAGATCTTTTTCATCATCAGCCACTAAAATCTTTGTCATAAAAGTTTGGTTTTAAGTTTTTCTTTTAATGAAGTAAAATCAAGTGGTTTGGATAAAAAATCATCAGCTCCCAGTTTCATGGCGTGGTTATAATTTTCATCATCACCATAAGCGGTTATCATCATTACAAACGGAGGTGGTTTTTCATATTTTTCTTTGATGTGCTGCAACAGTTCTAGCCCGCTCATGCCGGGCATATTAATATCAGAAAGTATCAGTACGGCCTCATGCTCGTGCATTGCCATATACTTCAATGCATCTTCTCCTGAAAAAGCAAATACAAAATCCATCTCTCCATTTTTTATTTCTTTTCTAAACCTTTGCTCAAACAAGGTTTGAATATCTCTTTCATCATCTACTACTAAAATTTTCATGTGCTATTTTTTTAAACTGGTAAATTAATAATAAACGTTGTGCCTTCATTTTTTTTCGTTTCCACTTTTATTTCTCCGCCATGTGCTTTTACTATGTCATAACTTAAAGATAAACCCAATCCTGTTCCCTGCCCTGTTGGTTTAGTGGTAAAGAAAGGTTGAAATATTTTATCCAAAACTTTTTGTGGAATGCCATTGCCGTTATCAGTAACTCTTATTTCTACCCGATAGCTATCGGGTTTATCACCAATTTTCTTTGTGCTTATTGAAACTGATGGTTCGTAGGAAACTCCCCCTTCAGGTGGTTGGGGGGCTTTCTTTTTTACGTCAACCGCATAAAAAGCATTGGTGAGTAAATTCAAAATAACTCTTCCGATATCCTGTGGAATTACATTTATTTCCCCAATGCTGTTATCAAAATCAGTTTTCATATTTGCATTAAATGATTTGTCTTTAGCCCTTAAACCATGATAACTCAACCGTAAATATTCATCACATAAAGCATTGATGTCTGTTGGTTCTTTTACACCGGTGCTGCTGCGACTGTGTTGCAACATGCCTTTTACAATTGCATCTGCACGTTTGCCGTGGTGATTTATTTTTTGTTCATTTTCTTTTATATCATTGGCCAATTCAATTGCCTGTTGCGTATTGCCTGTTGTCAATTCTGTTTTTAATTCATCGATCAATTCAGAATTTACATCTGAAAAATTGTTTATGAAGTTTAATGGGTTTTGTATCTCATGTGCAATGCCTGCTGTAAGTTCTCCAAGGCTTGCCATTTTTTCTGACTGGATCAGTTGTGCCTGGGTTGATTTAAGATTGTCCAAAGATGTGGACAGTTCATTTGTACGCTGCTTAATTTTATCTTCAAGTTCAATATTTTTTTGAATCAATTGATGAGACCTGTAACGGCCATAAGCACTAAATACTGTAGTCCCAATCAATACGTACAAAAAATAAGCCCACCAGGTTTTCCACCAGGGTGGCAAAATAGTAAAGCTGCATTCTTCTGTTTTGCTCCATAGCCCATTAAAACCTCTGGTACTTACCCTGAATTTATAATGGCCTGGAGCAAGATTAAAATAATTCCTTGTGCTGCTTTTATCCGAAGGCTCACTCCATGCTTTGTCTGCCCCTTCCAATACATAGCGGTACAATATTTTTTCCCTGCCTTTAATATCATTGTTGTTAAATAAAAAGTTAATGGAGTTTTGGTTGTAAGGCAATGTTAACCCAACAGGAATTTTATAATAAGTAGCGGTACTGTCCCAATGAATATTATTGCTTACTAAATAGCCTGAATCTTTTGGCAAAGTATTCTTTAAATAAAAAGATATTTTGGTTTCATTCCACAATGTATCGCCTGTTGTAAAACGATTGCCTAATGATGCAAAAGTTGCAAAAGAAAGGGGCTGGTCCATAATGTTTATACCGGTGATATTTACCTGCGGAAGCAATGTATCTGCAACAGGCTCCTGTGTAACAACTGTAAGCACTGGCGTAATGCCCCACCAGCTTTGGCCGCTCCTGGTTGCGGTACCAGTGTTTTGATTATAATCATTATACGGAAAGCCTTCCCTTTTTCCATAGTTAGTAAAACTCCATTTCTTAACCTTATTATCCAATGTACCCGGATCTCTAATAACAATCAACCCTGCGGATGAACCTGCATAAACGGTACCGTTTTTTTGTTCTACCATGTCATAAATTTCTTCAGGAAAAAGTCCTTCTTTAAGCATAAGGTTGGTAATGGTAAAATTATCTGTATTAATAATTGAAATGCCCTTTAATGTGCCTACCCAAATTTCTCCATTCGTACGCTGTATCATTTTATAGACTACATTATTGCAAAGACCCTCTTTTTCACTAAGGTATTGTAGAGTGTTATTAAAAGGATTTATAACTGCAATACCATTGTCTGTACCAGCCCAGATATTTCCCCGGCTGTCTTTTATAATATCCCAAACAGAATTTGATATAATGCCCCTTGAAATGTCACAGATATTCAAAGTATTTGTATTGATGTTATAAGAAATTATTTCATTTTGGAAAGTGCTAAACCAAAGTTGGCTGCTGCTACCTGTAATACATTTTGAAATATTCAGACTTGAAAATTGTTGTTCCTTACCATAATTGGTCAGGGTCTTTTTTGCAGGGTTGATGATTGTAAACCCATTATTCGTAATAGACATAATATTTCCTTCATTGTCCTCAGTCAGTTTACTAATCGTGTCATTAGCAAGGCCCTCTTTCAAACCCAGTAAGCTTATCCTGCCACTCGCCGGGTTGTATATGTTAATCCCCTGCCGGGTTGCCATCCATATCATGCCTTCTTTATCTTCTATAATGCCCCAAACATTGTTGTCTGTTAAACCTTGAGCTGTGCTAAGGTGCTCGGGTAATGGGCCTTTAGTATCAATAATAATTGCGCCTTTATTTAACGTGCCTAACCAAATATTCCCGTTACGGTCAATTAAAGATGTTCCCACAAATGTTTGCTCGGCCATTTTAATATCCATCAACACATGCCTGATGGCGGTATGTTGTTTATTAATGATATAAGAGGTGTCCCGCCGGAAGAGCCATACCTGTTGCCGGCTGTCTTCCACCATCTCTACCACCGTGCCATAAACCCCATTTTTAGTATTGATGGTATTAAGCGTTTTATTTTTTAGTGATATAAAACTGATTCCTGCACCTACCATGGATGCCAACATATCACCATGGTCGTCCTCTAAAAACTTAATTACCATAGTACCTGCCAAACCTTCCTTTTTTGTAATATTTTTCAGCCGCTGCCTACCGGAATCAATGATTGCAATATGGTCGTAATAGCCAAGCCATATATTATGATTCCTGTCTTCAGTAATAGCGGTTAAAGCATTTTCATAACTTAATTCTTTTACTTTACGTAAATTTTTGACTCTTTCTTTTATTGGGTCAATTACAAACAATCCTTCTACAAAACTGGTTATCCATATCATTCCGTTATGATCAAAAAAGATACCAGAACCATATAAATTAGACCGGTTATGCAACAGGATATTTTCACTCACATTAATTACATATATACCATTACCTCCCGTTACTATCCATATATTTCCTTCATGGTCCAATGCCATTTTAGTGATGGTGTAATCACTGCCCACTGAGGTTTTATCAAGAAATGAATAGATATACAGGTATTCGCCGGTGTACCTGCAAAGCCCTTTTTCCGTAGCCAGCCAGGTACTTCCATATTTATCCAGCAACGAAGCGGTAATTTGGTTACCTGGCAATCCTTCTTCTCCGCTAAACTGAAGTAAACCGGTAGTGGTATTCGGCAACAATTTGGGTAACCCGGCCTTTATAATTACCGGTAGTGGCAATATTGATTTTTGCAACACAAATGGTTTTGATGGCACCGCATCTAAATTGAGCAAGCTGTCTGGCATATTATCCCAGTCCAGTATTGTTTGCTGTATGGGAGCCTTCAGTGGATTAAAATCATTAAGGGCAAAAGGTTTTGTTGGTAATTTATCCATATCAAGAGGCAATACTTTGGGAGGATTTATACTGTAGGTATCTTTTACTTTGTACTGAAAAGATATCGGGTCACTAAACTTAAATGGTTTTGCTAACGGTTGTGCCACAACGCTTTCATCTCCCGGAAAGGGCACCTGGGCAGGTTGAAGATTGCAGGCAGCAAAAACCAGCATAGATAGCAATACTATGGGGAATAACTTTTTGATAGCAGTAGGTTTTAGAAATTAAATTTAATTGTTCTATACCAAAGGAAGATGAATAATAAATGTTGACCCGTCAAGTTCTTTCGTTTCCACTTTTATTTCTCCGCCATGTGCCTTAATAATATCATAGCTTAAAGATAAACCCAATCCTGTTCCCTGTCCTGTTGGTTTGGTGGTAAAGAAAGGTTGAAATATTTTATCTAATACTTTTTGTGGAATGCCATTGCCGTTATCACTCACTTTTATTTCTACCCGATAGCTATCGGGTTTGTCATCAATTTTCTTTGTGCTTATTGAAACTGTTGGTTCGTAGGAAACTCCCCCTTCAGGGGGTTGGGGGGCTTTCTTTTTTTCATCCACCGCATAAAATGCATTGGTGAGTAAATTCAAAACTACTCTTCCTATATCCTGCGGAATGATATTTATTTTTCCAATCGTTTTATCAAAATCAGATTTCATT
>JBKJSX010000073.1:0-7390 GCA_046594375.1 Chitinophagaceae bacterium | reverse complement strand
AGAAGCAGAGAAATATCTTGATACGATGGAAGAAGAAGGAAGGTATGAAAAGGATGTGTATTAAAAGCCCCCTGTCCCCCGAAGGGGGAACTCAGATGGGTTGTCAATTTGATTATCAAAATTTCTTTCCATTTTAATGTTTACTATTTTTCATTTCATTAAAAACTTTCGTTTTGCGATCATAAAAGAATTATGGTAATTGAAAGAAGTATCCTTCCAAGTTCCCCCTTCGGGGGACAGGGGGCTTTTAATACACATCCTTTTCATACCTTCCTTCTTCTTCCATCTTCTCAAGATATTTCTCTGCTTCTTCTTTAGTTTTGTTACCAAATTTTTCGATGATCTGTAATAATGTTTGCTCAACATCCATACTCATCGGATGTTTAGTGCCACATATATATACATAGCTCCCACTCAGTATCCACTCAAATAATTCAGCACCATGTTCCATCATTCTGTGCTGCACATAAATTTTTTCTTTCTGGTCTCTTGAAAAAGCTGTGGATACTTTTGTAAGAACGCCTGTCTGAAACCAATCCTGTATCTCTGTTTGATAAAGAAAATCAGTTGCGAAATGTTGATCCCCAAAAAATAACCAGTTTTTTCCGGGAGCGTTTCTTACATCTCTTTCTGCCAGGAATGATCTGAATGCAGCAATACCTGTTCCCGGTCCGATCATGATTATATCTTTTTCATCAGTTGGCAGTCTGAATCTTTTATTCTTCTGAATAAAAAATTTGAGTTCACTATCTACTGCCACTCCGCCTAAATATTCAGAACCCAAACCAAATTTCAATTCATCATTTTTATAGAAACGGTCTTTCACCACTGTCATGTGAACTTCACCGTTATGAGCTGATGGTGATGAGGCGATGGTGTAAAGCCTTGGTGCGATAGGATTAAGAAGGAGTAAAGCTTCTTCAAATTGCGCTACATCTTTTATTGGATAAGATTTCAACAGATCAATAAGATCAATTTTTTCTGCAGGTATTTGCTGATCAACTAAGGCAGCATATTTTTTAACAACAGAAGGCGCCAGCTGGATAATGCTGACACGTTTTTTAAGAAGATCAAAAACTGTGAACCATTCATTGCGATATTCAACTTCTTTATTGCTGTCAATTCCTGATAAATCTAAAATTTCTTCAACAACCACATTTAAATTCTCCGGAACTATACCGGCAGAATCACCCGGCTCATAGTCAGGTTCATCAACTGCAAGCTCAATGTGGAAAGTATGTTTGTTAGAACCTTTATCATTCAGATTGATGTTTGATAGTACTGTACCTGTATACGTTTTTTTAGATGGAGATTTTTTTACTTCAGGCAAGGGAGCAGCTGTAACAACTTCGGATTGAGAAGGAGCTGCTAATGTTTTTAAAATATTTTCCAGCCATTGATTTACATCTTCATCAAATTCAAGATCACATTTTGTAAGTGGAGCAATTCGGTTACCACCCAGTTTGCTTAATTGGTCATCAATGTCTTCTCCGGTTTTGCAAAACAAAGGATAAGAAGTATCACCCAATGCAAGCACGCTGTATTTTAGTTTTTCAAACGTAAATCCATTATTATGTATATGATCATAAAACTTTTTGGTTGCAGCAGGTGGCTCGCCATCACCATGCGTGCTTACAACAGTAAAAAAATATTCTTCTTTTGAAAGATCATTTAAGCGGTACTGGTCAAGGCTTACAAGCTTAACATTAATTCCGCTCTTCTTTGCTTTGGCAGCAAAATCAATTGCTATTTTTTTTGAATTGCCTGTTTCGGTTCCGTAAGTGATGGTTATTTTATTAACCGATGGTTTAATAACAACGTCTTCCTTTTTTTCTGTAGTTTTTAATACAACGCCATTCAGGTAACCATTTACCCATGCGATCTCATCGACGGTTAAGCTCTTTAAAAACTCTTCAAATATTTTTTGTTTATGCTCTGCTAACATGTTTTTTATTTTGGTCATTAGCAATTGCAACGATAGGGCTGTTTATGGGTTTAAAATAATATTCGCTGCTGTTACTGTTTGCAAGCCATGCAAAATCTTTATGAAGCGATACAACCTTCCCTATAATTACAAGCGATGGTGAAATGAACGATTGCTCCTTTAATTTTTTATCATACTCATACAAATTACAGGTATGCACTTTTTGTAGTGGCGTTGTTGCCTGCTCAATAACTGCAAGGAGCTTGTCTTTTGCAATGTTATTGCCGGTGAGTTTTTCTACAACTGTATTCAATGTTTCTGATGACATATAAAATATTAAAGTGTCATCAGTATTTGCCAACTCCTTCCAATATTCGTCTGTAACAATATCAGATTTGTAATAAGTAAGAAGACGCACCGCAGTTGAATATCCTCTGGCAGTTAATGGAATGCCTGCTGTTGCTGCTGCACCTAAAGCCGCAGTAACACCGGGAATAATTTCATACGAAATATTATTTGCAACAAGTGCTTCCAATTCATCCAGGATGTTAGAGAAAATAGAAACATCACCACCTTTTAAACGTACCACCAGTTTGTTTTGCAAAGCATATTCAACAATCATTTCATTAATTGTTTTCTGAGGCGTGGAAACTCCGCGGCGGCATTGTTTGCCAACATGAATTATTTCTGCATCTTTTCTTACATAGGTGTTTAAAATTTCTTCACTCACCAAACGATCGGTTAATACAACATCTGCTAGTTGCAGGTAGCGTGCAACTTTCACAGTAATCAGTTCGGGATCTCCCGGACCTGCACCTGCAATAATTACTTTGCCTTTGAGTTTATTTTTAATTGGTTCCATTTATTTTATTGTATCATACAAGCCCCTACAGTAACACAGCTTGTCTCATCAATTAATATCGCTCCACCGTTTTGTCTTAATTTTTTATAAGAATCAAATGGAATTGGCGATGCAGTTTTAATAGTTGCTTTTATAATATCATTCAGTTCTGCTTTCTCCGGTGAATAATTTTTTTGCAAAGTGTTTACGTCAAGTTTGTATTCAATGTCCTTTACAACACCTCTTACCACACGGCTGTTTATCTGGAAAAAATATTTGTTGCCGGGAACCAGTGGTTTATTTCCCATCCAGCAAAGCAGCACTTCAAATTCATTTTCAGTTGAAGGTTGATTATCGCGATGAACGATCATATCGCCACGGCTAACATCAATATCATCTTCCAAATGCAGCACTACGCTTTGCAAGGCGTATGCTTCATCAACTTCTTCACCGCCAATTTCTATTGCTTTAATTGTTGTTTCAATTGCTGAAGGCTGAATAATTACTTTATCTCCTTTTTTATATATACCGCTGATCACCTTTCCAGCATAACCCCTGTAATCGTGCAGCTCTGAGGCTTGCGGACGAATAACATATTGAACAGAAAATCTTGCATCAGTTAAATTAATATCAGAATCCAGTTTAATATTTTCCAGATGATGCAAAAGCGATTCACCTTCATACCATGAAAAATTTTCAGACTTTTCTACAATGTTGTCACCGTTCAACGCACTTATCGGGATATATTTTACATCTTTTAATCCAAGCGATTTTGCCACTTCTTCAAAATCAATTACGATGTTGTTGTAAACATCTTCAGAATATTCTACCAGGTCCATTTTATTAATGGCAACCACCACATGCGGAATATTTAATAACGAAGTGATGATCGAGTGACGACGGGTTTGTTCAACAACTCCATTTCTTGCATCCACTAAAATGATAGCCAGCTCAGAGTTTGAAGCACCGGTAACCATGTTACGTGTGTACTGAATATGCCCCGGTGCATCAGCGATTATGAACTTACGTTTTGGCGTAGAAAAATATTTGTAAGCCACGTCTATTGTAATGCCCTGCTCTCTTTCGGCACGCAAGCCATCGGTAAGCAAAGCAAGATCGATCTCGCCGTCGTCTTTATTCTTACTTTGTTTTTCAATAGCCTCAAGTTGATCGATCAGAATAGATTTGCTGTCGTACAATAATCTCCCGATTAAAGTACTCTTGCCATCATCGACGCTTCCTGCTGTTATAAATCTTAAAATGTCCACCTTTATTATTTTAAATTTTGAAGTATAAATTTTAAATGAGCTGCGTAAACCCTGATGCCTTCATTTAGCATTCAAAATATTTTTAAAAATATCCACCCTTCTTCCTGTCTTCCATCGCTGCTTCAGAAACTCTATCATCAATTCTTGTCTCACCTCTTTCACTTGTTTTAGTTGCAATTATTTCATTGATGATATCATCAATTTTTATTGCGTTTGATTCAACTGCTGCTGTACAGGTCATATCACCAACTGTACGGTAGCGGACTTTCTTTTTTAAAACAACATCATCTTCATCAAGCTTAATAAATTCAGACACTGCAACCAGTTGCCCTTCATGTTCCAAGACTTCTCTTTCATGAGAAAAATAAATGGAAGGCAAATCAATTTTTTCGCTACGTATATAATTCCATACGTCAAGCTCAGTCCAGTTGCTTATCGGGAATACTCTCACGTTTTCTCCTTTATGAATTTTGCCATTGTATGTATTCCATAATTCCGGACGTTGCAGTTTTGGATTCCATTGCCCGAATTCATCTCTCACAGAAAAAATTCTTTCTTTCGCTCTTGCCTTTTCTTCATCTCTTCTTGCACCACCTATCAATGCATCAAATTTGAACTCATCAATAATATCCAGCAGGGTATAGGTTTGCAAAGCATTACGGCTTGCAAATTTTCCTTTCTGTTCAGTAAGATTTTTTTCTTTGATGGTGTCTTCTACTTTTCTTACAATTAATTTTTCTCCGAGTCTTTCAACCATCGCATCCCTGTAATTTAATGCTTCAGGGAAGTTGTGCCCCGTATCGATATGAACCAATGGAAAGGGAAACTTACCGGGGCGAAATGCTTTTAAAGCAAGATGGACAAGCGTTATAGAATCCTTACCTCCGCTAAATAATAATGCAGGACGCTCAAACTGCCCAGCCACCTCACGCATAATGTGAATGGCTTCTGATTCTAATTGCCCCAAATAATCCAATCCCCTACCCCCTAAAGGGGAATGGCGCACATCTTTATTTATACTTTCTATCCTCATTATGTTATCTTTTTAATCTCATTTTAAAGTAGCTTTTGTTAAAGCCCCTTTAGGGGTTGGGGAATGCAAGCCACATTCTTTTTTTGTTGCATCTTCCCACCACCAGCGACCTGCCCTAAAATCTTCTCCCGGTTTAATTGCCCTTGTGCATGGTGCACATCCTATGCTTACAAAACCCCTGTCGTGTAAAGGATTGTACGGAATTTTATTTTCGCTTATATATTTTTTTACTTCGTCAAAACTCCAGTTAATAAGCGGATGATATTTTATTACATTATTAGTTTCATCCCATTCAACCTGTGGCATATTGTGGCGGTCAATGGAGTGTTCGGCCCGCAAACCTGTTATCCAGACTGAGTTTCCTTTCAATGCTCTTTTTAACGGTTCTACTTTTCTTGTGTAGCAACAACCTTTCCTGTTTTTAACAGATTGATAAAATGAGTTAGGGCCTTTCTCAGCAACAAAATCCTGCAGCAAAGTATGATCAGGATAAAAAGCTTTTATATGTGTATTGTATTTCTCATTGGTGGCATTCCAAACGGAATATGTTTCCGGGAAAAGCCTGCCGGTATCCAATGTAAAGATCTTTATAGGCAGACCGGCACTCAAAATTTTGTGTGTAACAATTTGATCCTCGTAGCTAAAGCTGGTAGAAAAAATCACTTCCCCTTGGAATTGGTTGTTTAGTTGTAATAAAAGTTCATCAATGCTTAAAACTCCGGTCTGTTCTGTGATCCCGGGAATTTTGTTTTTTAGCTTGAGAAACATTTTATAAAATTTTTGCCGTTAAGGCGAGAAAAAAATTGAAAAAAAGGGCGGGAAATCTAAAACGGTTGTGATAGTGTTTGTGTATTAACAACAACACAAACAATTGCATGGAGTGCACATATACATTATGGAAGAAAGAAGCTTCATTTATCGTTATATTCTGTTTTCCGTTTAGCCAAAGATAAGACAGGGAATTTAAAAAAATTAAAAAAGGATAAGTTGATTTTCGGTTTTGGGTACTGCGCTAAATTGTTGGGCAACGTAATTGCCTTTCTTTAAAAACCTTTGCCGCATTGATTTTGGGTATAGATATAGTACGTTACCGATTGTAGAAATTACACAAAATTGATTGCCGATGTCACATCTTAAACCGCCAGCTTAAGCTCATCTTCATTTTTATGTTGGAGTACAAACCAGCCGGTTATAACTGTTGATAAAATAAAATAAACTACCAGTACATAATTTATCCATGAGGCGTGTGTGCTTATGCCAAACCAATCTCCCAGTCTGTAAATGACCAGGATGCCGAAAAGACTTTTAATTGCTTCCCAGAATATGGCGAACCTGTTACGATCCATCAGTTCAGTAAATGCGTACACACTTAAAAACACAAAGGCACCATAGATATAAACATAAGAACCGTTAAGTTTATTGATGGCTGCTATATTGCCAAAGAGATAACTAACAAACAGTAAGATGAGAATGAGTTGTATCCAACTCCACACATTTAATGCAACAGAAGATGCGGGGTGATATTTTTCAAAATTGTAAACGTCTTCAATTTTATGAAGAGGATATTTTTCTGTAACATCAGGAGGACGATAGCCGGTGGGTTTAAACCAAAGCGTGAATTTATCTTTGAGATTTTTTGTTCGCCATGCATCCTGCATGAGCAACCATACGTGTTGAAAATTTATTTTGATGGGATTCCATGTTCTTACCGGTCTTGTAATGCCATACACCGGCGGCATTTCTTTTAGTTCTTCCTGGTAAGTGCCAAATAATTTATCCCAGATGATAAATATCTGCGATAGATTTTTATCCAAATATTCTTTATTGATGGCATGGTGTACACGATGATGTGAAGGCGTTACAATAATATTTTCAAGGAAACCCATTTTATTGATGTGTTGTGTATGATACCAAAATTGTGCAAACAATTGTATGGGGCCAACAATTGCCATTACTTCTGTAGGTACACCCAATAGTGCAGCAGGTAATAAAACAATTGTAAATGGATTAACTAACATTGAAACACTTTGCCGCAATGCGCAGGCAAGATTAAAATCTTCGCTGCTGTGATGAATAATGTGCAGGTTCCACAGCAAATTTATATGATGCTCCCAGCGATGCACCCAGTAACCGGCAAAGTCGATACACATAAAAGCAACCACATAAGTAAGCCATGTAGCATTAATATGTAAGAGGGCAACTTTGCTTACGAGCCAGCTATAAGCGATAATGGCGATACTAAGTCCCAGCACATCTTTGGTTACATTTGTAACGCCACTGCTGAGGCTGCTTATCATGTCCATATTGCGAAAAGTATCTTTGCC
>JBKJSX010000093.1:0-7533 GCA_046594375.1 Chitinophagaceae bacterium | reverse complement strand
CCACGGGTGCAGGTTGTATGTACTGTGTCAGTAAACAACCAGGCCGGCCGGCCAAGGCTGTCAAATTCCGGTAAAGGGCCAATACCCTGTAAAAACATTAATACTGCTGCAACGGTTTCGGTAACATTATCACCTTGGGGTGCACAACCCGGGATATTTACAACCGGCAATCCAAGTGTGCTTCTGTAATTTTCACCTAAAAAATCCATTAAGCCCATAGAGCCTGTCACGTTTCCTGCAGCAGCAGGAATCCCACCCCAGGTAGCACAGGTGCCAATTGCTATAACCGCCGCTGCATGAGGTGCCATTAGTTTTAGCAAATCAGCAGTAGGAAATGGTTGTTGTTCACCATCAACTTCTATTGTACCCTGCGCCGACCAATAACCACCATTAGCATCATTCATACTTTCATCGCCGATAGACCCTTCATATATAACTACAAATTGTTTCCCTAATTTTCCTGCGGCTGCTAAATGGTGAGGTGCCATAAACTCATCTCCCGCTTCAACCGCTAAAACGGGGTGATGCAAAACAACTTTTGGTACGCCGGGAATATTGCCAAGCATCAGCGACTCGGCTGAAGGTGAAGTAGCTCCAACCGTAGAAATAGAGCAGCCATCACAACTCATTCCTGCAAGCCAGAAGGCATGCACTTCATCCAGCGCATCAGGCAAAAAACCAGGTTGAGAGGTTACCATGAGTATTGTTTGTTTTTATGAAAGTAAATACCTTATTTAAAACAAATCAATTTATTTATAGAAAAGATTTTCTAATATATCTTTAATTCTGAAAATGGCGGATATTTGATTCTTGAAAAATGTCGTGAAGCACACAAAACCTTACATACTCGACAGGGCATTAAAACTATTTAATAAAAATGGTTTTGTAAATGTACGCTTGCAACACATTGCTGATTTTGGTGGTATAAGTGTTGGACACCTGGCTTACCACTTTAATCATAAAGATTGCATTGTTGAAACTTTGTACGATGAACTAAAGAAGACCCAGGAAACTTCTTTATTTGAATTTAGAATGGCTCATTTATTTGAAGAGATTAATCGCCAGCTAAGGCATGCTTTTCAATGCCAGAAACATTATCTCTTCTTTTACCTGGATACATTGGAGGTTTTGCGTGCTTATCCAACTATCAAGGAAAAACACCAGCAACATATTACCTGGCAGATACAACAGATAGAGTGGATGTTTAATTATAACGTGGACAGAAATACTTTTCAGCCACCCGTGAGAGATGATCAATACAAACAACTTGCATGGCTTTTTTGGATGACTATGGATAACTGGATGTATGCCCGGCAGATAAAGGGTCTTGACCATTTGAGTGAGGATGATTTTATTGCAGACCTTTGGTTATTATTGTTACCCTACCTTACCGAAGAAGCTAATGAGGAACTAAAAATGTTACGTACAAATTCTAACATGCATTTTTATTAAATTAATGTTTAATAAAGCAAACAGTTAAAATCTTTAGATTTGTATAGTAATTAAAATATCAATTAACATGTGCCTTGCCATCCCCGGAAAAATAATATCTATTACAGAAAACAAAGAAGGTTATATGCGGACAGGCAGGGTTAATTTCTCAGGCATTTTTAAAGAGATTAATTTGGAGTTAGTGCCTGATGCAAAAGAAAATGATTATGTGCTGGTACATGTTGGCGTAGCATTAAGTTTAGTGGATGAAGAAGAAGCCAACAGATCGCTTGAATACCTTATGCAAATGAATGAACTTGATGAATTGTATAACTCGGAAGATGAAATTTCAAAAGAAGAATTGGTAAAACAGGGCAATATCATTATTTTAAAGATGCACTCAAATGATTAATCGTTACTAACAAATAAATAGATTGCAGAATTTTTCTCTTATTACATAATCCATTATAATTTTTTATTGTTCAATAGTATAAAACTTTTATTGAATGTTGGGCTTTTTGTAAATGCAAAAAGATCTTCCAATGCTGATGGAAGTTCAATATTTGGTTTAGGAAATCCAAATAAAAAAATAATTAACTTTATCAATCTAAATTTTAAATAATGAAAATTGCTGTATGCGGAAAAGGTGGTGTAGGCAAAACAACTATTAGTGGATTATTGTGCAGAAGTTTAGGAAGCAAAGGTATTTCTGTACTTGCAATTGATGGTGATCCAAACCCCAACCTGGCACTCACTTTGGGTATTGATCCCAAAGCAACCATGCCCAAGGCGTTAACTTCAAAACTATTGGAGTTGTATGAAAAAGAAGATGGAAAAAAATATGCAAAACTAAAGGTGCCCTTAGCAGAAGTTATAGATGCTTATGGAATAAAAACAAACGACAACGTTACTTTAATTGCGGTAGGTCAACCGGAACATGCTGCTACCGGATGTATGTGTGGTATTCATACTACAGTAAGAGAGATCATCCATACTGCACTTGAAGAAAGTGAGCAGGTAACCCTTTTAGATCTTGAAGCATCACTTGAACAAATGAAACGGGGTACTTCAAAATATGTTGATGTTTTATTGTGTGTGGTAGAACCTTATTATAGGTCTATGGAAGCTGTGGCACGCTTTCAGCGATTGGGGAAAGAACTCGAAATAAAAAATATTGTTGCAGTAGCAAACAAAGTAAAAAATAAAGAAGACGAAGAAGCCATTAAAGAATTTTGTGCACAGACAGATCTTCCGGTGATTGCTGTTATTCCATTTGATCCTATTATTTCAGAAGCAGACAAAGGCGGTTCTTTAGATATGAATGCCATTAATCATTCACCGGCTTTGCAGGCCATAAACCAGTTAGCAACCGATCTATTGGGAAAGGTGATGGCATAAAAAAAGGATGGTCTCTCAATCATCCCTGAAATCTATTTATTAATTATTTTATTTATTTAAAGCACTTAGCTGTTGTGGTCTGTTAAAAAAATCAGTAGCTAATGGTGAATTAAATTTTACATTCGAGATCAAATATTCCTCTAAAATTTTTCCATTACTGCGGTAATATTTATTTGAATGGCTCAACACAATATTGCCATCCTTTTTAAAATCAGATAAATATATTTCTTCAGGCTGTACATTTTCTTTTACACTTGAAAAGTGTTCAATTTTCCTGATCAGTTTAGTTGAAGGATCTACGTAAAAAACCCAGCGGTCGTGCCCTACTTTGGGATTGAAAGTTACATCTAACAACATAGTTTTTTCTCCATTTATCACTGCAGTTCCTGCATTGCGTGGCTGCACTCCATAGTCAGCTAATTTAAAGGGAAACGACATACGATACAATGCCATTTCACTTGCACAAAGTGGTGAGCAATGCTCATCATCACACATAAATTCCAATTCTTTTGCCAGTGGAACAGGGTTTACTCCATTGCCATTTAAAGAGGCCCAGTAACCTGCTTTATCATGACCAACAACTACATTGTCGCCACTATTTGTTTTTGATTTTATTAAAAGCTGATGCCCATCTTTATTATTTTTAAAGAAAAATGTTTCTTCCGATTGATGAATAATTTTTCCATTTTCATCATACAGGCGATGTGTCCTTAAAAAATTTCCATCCTGGATATTTTTCCACTGTTCCATCCCACCGGATGCAGAGATCATGTCCTTTACAATGCGTTCGCCGGAAGGCGGTTTTACAAAAAGCCACCATGCAAAAAAACCAAATGCTAACAGTAAAATAAAAATACCCATTATGCGAACAATTTTTATTCGCCGTAATGTAATGGGCTGCACAAGATCTTTAATTTCAAGTTCTGTTTTCCAGGGAAGTCTTACGTCTTCATCTCCTCCGAAATTATTTTGATTAGTAGTATCTTTCATTGCTAAATTTTTAGTAACTGCAATTTAAAAAATAAAATGAACTATTTAAAATAATTTATTAGTATCATTTATGTTTATCATTCTTTTAAGGCACATAATATAAACCTCGGGTTTATAAAATTAAAAACTACGGATAAAATGTATCAACTACTTTATAAAATAATTCTTCCTAACTATTTTTCATGTATTGTAATTGATCCGGTTAAAGTTGAAATTGTTAGCAGGCATTCCGTTATTTTGTATCGTAAGTTAGGTGTACCTTTTACAAAAGTTATCGTTTTCTCATAAATAAAATTCGCAACTGCAAATGCACAAAATATCTTTGGTAAAAACTATCTTTAAAACACTTGTGGATAAATTTGCAGGAACGATAGAAAAGATACGCGGCATTCATTTAACGGTTGGGCTATTAATCAATGTGCAATCCATACTTATGCAAAATGCTTTTAAAGCAGTGTTAGCAGATCAACACCATTATAATAAAACTTCTTTGCAAGTACAAGCTTTGCTGGTAGTCGATTTGGAAGTGGTAAACTATTTCAAATATAAAAGGTGAAGGGTTAGATAAATGGTGCGATCGGTTGAAAAAAAAGTGAAAGAGAAGAAAAATAAATTTGTAAGGAGCTAAGTAATTAAAATTGAATACTTACCATATACATATCAATGGAATTGTTCAGGGAGTTGGCTTTCGGCCGATGATATACAGGTTGGCGGGTGAAATGAAACTAAATGGTTATGTAAAAAACGGAAGTGATGGGGTGCATGTTTTTTTTAATGCAGTAGAAGATGTTGCAAATTTATTTTTCAAAAAAATAAAACAGGAAGCACCATCCCAATCAAAAATTATTTCTTCCCAATTGAAACTATCAACACATAAAATGTTTACAGATTTTTCAATTGTTGTTGAAGACGATAACAGGATTGAAAAGAAGGTTTTACTTTCTCCTGATAAAGCAATATGTACCAATTGCAGAGGCGAATTGGATGATGAAAATAACAGGCGTTTCCGATATTCTTTTATTACGTGTACCGTTTGTGGGCCACGCTATTCCATCATCAACGGTCTTCCTTATGAAAGAGAGGGAACTTCCATGCAGAAGTTTATACAGTGTAAAAGTTGTGCCGAAGAATATGCTAGAGTTACTGACCGGAGATTCTTTTCACAAACCAATTCATGCCAAGATTGTGGCATGCAAATGAGCATTCACCAAAGTGGTTCATCCATTTTATCAAATAATTCCGAAGAGGTTTTATTGCATATAAAAAACTTTCTTTGTGAGGGAAAAATTATTGCAGTAAAAGGCATTGGTGGTTATTTATTATTATGTGATGCAAATAACAAAGAGACAATACAATTATTAAGAAGCCGAAAACAACGACCATCGAAACCATTTGCTGTTTTATATCCCAATATCAAAAACATCCAAAATAATTTTGAATTAAATGAACACGAAAAGTGTTTATTAGAAAGTGCTGAAGCTTCAATTGTTTTACTGTATACGAAACCGGAGGCTTTTAAAAATATTTCCATAAAAAATGTTGCCCCAGGCTTGAAAAGATTAGGTGCCATGCTTCCTTACAGCCCTTTACTGCAGCTAATTGCAGGCGATTTTAAAAAACCTTTAATTGCAACAAGTGCGAACATTTCAGGATCACCAATTATTTATAAAGATGATGATGCTTTGGAGTATTTATTTGGCATCGCTGATTACATAGTTAGTTACAATCGCGAAATCATTATTCCTCAGGATGATAGTGTGGTACAGATTTCCAGATATGCAGATCAAAAAATAATTTTACGGAGATCAAGAGGATATGCTCCAACTTTTTTGAACTATCAACAAGAAAAAAAAATCTGCACTTTATCAACAGGAGCCTATCTAAAAAGCAGCTTCACATTATCAGTAAACGGAAATGTTTTCATAAGCCAGTTTTTAGGAAGTGGCGAAAGCTATGAATCGCAGCAAATGTATAAAGACACGCTTGAACACTGCCTAATGATGTATGAAGTAAAACCTAAAATTATTATTTCAGATCTGCATCCAAATTATTTCTCTCATCAATATGCAATTGAACTTTCTGAAAAATACGGAACGGAGATAAAATTTGTCCAACATCATGAGGCGCATTTTGCCGCAGTACTTTCAGAAAATAATTTATTAAATAATGAAGCGCCTGTTCTTGGGGTAATATGGGATGGAACCGGCTTAGGTGATGATGGAAATATATGGGGAGGAGAATTTTTCAAATATGAAAATAATGAAATGCTTAGATGTTATCATTTCGATTATTTTCCTGCTATCGCCGGAGATAAACTTGCCCTGGAACCACGTATTGCCGCGTTATGTACTACAAGCGATGCCTTGCCACAACGAGGTGAACTAAAGAAAAAATTCACAGAAGCCGAATGGAACAATTATCAATCGCTGGTAAATACAACAACACTATTTTCATCATCAGTGGGAAGGATATTTGATGCAGTAGCATCGCTGCTTGATGTATGCGATAAACAAACTTATGAAGGCGAAGCCGCAATGTAGCTGCAGGCATTGGCAGAAGAATATGTTGATGAAAATAGTTTCGTAATGGATGATTCTTATTTTAAAGAAGGCTCACATTATTACCGCATACCAACTGCATCTTTAATGCAGGGAGTATTGATGGATATAAAAAAACAAAAAGCAAAAAATTATATCGCTGCAAAATTTCATTATTCGTTGGTTTGCCTTGTGGATATAGTTGCGAAGAATGTTGGAGTTGAAAAAATTTGTTTCAGCGGAGGCGTTTTTCAAAATGCTTTATTGGTTGATTGGATTCAAAAAGAATACAGAGATAGGTATCAATTATTTTTTCATAAAAATCTGTCGCCCAATGATGAAAATATTTCCTTCGGTCAATTTGTATATCATGATAACAATATGACCACATCCCCTAAAGCGGAGAAAGAAATTATTCATACTCATATTGAAACTTTATTAAATGCAAACAGATAAACTAAATAAATATTCATCACATTGTCCCCATTTAAGGAATAGGGCAAAATTCTAAAACATGAAATACGTATCAGAGTTTCGTTCGCCGGAAATAGTGGAAGTACTCTTAAAAGAAATTAAGGAAACTGTAAAAGGAAACTGGAATATTATGGAAGTGTGTGGCGGACAAACACATTCACTGGTAAAGAATGGCTTGCTGAATATGTTGCCGCCAAATATACAAATGATACATGGTCCCGGATGTCCAGTTTGTGTTACTCCGGTAAGTTTAATAGATAAAGCGGTGCATCTTGCCATGGAGAAAAATGTTATCCTGTGTTCGTTTGGAGATATGATCCGTGTGCCCGGCAGTGGCATGAGTTTACTTGAAGCAAAATCAAAAGGCGGTGATGTACGCATTTTATATTCGCCACTTGAGGCAGTAAAAATTGCCCAACAAAATCCTGATCGAGAAGTTGTTTTTTTCGCAGTTGGTTTTGAGACCACTGCTCCTGCTAATGCGCTATCGGTTGTTCATGCACACCGGGAAGGCGTAAAAAATTATTCTATTCTTACATCGCATGTGTTGGTACCTCCTGCAATGGAAGCCATCATGAGTGATGATGATTGCAGGGTTCATGGTTTTCTTGCAGCTGGGCATGTTTGTACTATCATGGGCATCAGTGAATATTATCCGCTGGTAGAAAAATATAAAATACCAATTGTTGTTACCGGCTTTGAA
>JBKJSX010000120.1:0-10552 GCA_046594375.1 Chitinophagaceae bacterium | reverse complement strand
TAATTCACCGGTGTGAACAATAATACCTTCCCTTACCAAACGTATCCTGTTGTTACGTGCCACTTTTCCATCCAACACCATACAACCGGCAACAGTAGCTTTATCAAATTTGTAAGTCTCTTTTATTTCAGCAACACCCAAAACCTTCTCCTGGATCTTTGGTTCCAACATACCTTCCATCGCACTCTTAACCTCATCAATCGCATCGTATATGATAGAATACGTTTTGATCTCTACACCTTCATGCTCTGCAAGCTTTGATGCAGACAATGCAGGACGAACATTAAACCCTATGATAACTGCATCGGATGCTGTTGCTAACAATACATCACTTTCTGTTATCTGACCCACACCTTTGTGTACAACACTAATTGCAATTTCTTCTGTGCTTAATTTTTGCAATGAATCACTTAATGCTTCAACAGAACCATCCACATCAGCACGGATAAGAAGATTAAGCTGTTTAAAGTTTCCGAGAGCAAGTCTGCGTCCTATTTCATCAAGTGTGATATGTTTCTTAGCTCTTATACCTTGCTCACGTAGAATCTGCGCTCGCCTGTTTGCAGTTTCTTTAGCTTCACTTTCATCTTCGTAAACTTTAAAAGTTTCACCAGCCTGCGGTGCTCCGTTCAATCCTAAAATTAATACAGGTGTTGCAGGAGGAGCCTCTTCAGTTCTTTGATTACGCTCATTAAACATGGCTTTTACCCTTCCATAATTTTGGCCTGATACTAAAAGATCACCTTGCTTTAATGTTCCATTTTGTACAAGAATTGTTGCTACGTACCCACGGCCTTTATCAAGAGATGCTTCAATCACTGTTCCGTTGGCAGCCTTGTCAGGATTGGCTTTCAGCTCGAGCAGTTCAGCTTCCAATAATATTTTATCAAGCAGTTCATCTACATTCAAACCGCTTTTTGCACTTATCTCCTGGCTCTGGTATTTACCGCCCCAGCTTTCAACAAGAATATTCATTCCTGATAATTGTTCTTTTATTTTTTCAGGATTCGCTCCGTCTTTATCAATTTTATTCAACGCAAATATCATGGGGACATTTGCTGCCTGCGCATGCGAAATAGCTTCTTTTGTTTGAGGCATTACCGCATCATCCGCTGCAACAACAATTACAGCAATATCTGTAACCTTTGCGCCACGTGCACGCATGGCAGTAAATGCTTCGTGACCTGGTGTATCTAAAAATGTAATTGCTCTGCCATCTTTCAACATCACTTCGTATGCGCCGATGTGCTGTGTAATTCCACCTGCTTCACCTGCAATAACATTAGCATGCCGGATGTAATCCAGTAATGATGTTTTACCATGATCTACGTGACCCATGATAGTAACTATAGGTGGACGTGACACAAGATCTTCTACACTGTCTTCCTCATCTTCGTCCATTTCGGCTTCATCATCAACGCCTATAAATTCAACTTCATATCCAAATTCACCGGAAACCAATTCGATAACGTCTGCTTCCAAACGTTGGTTGATAGAAACCATTATCCCGAGGCTCATACATTTGCTGATAACATCAGCAAAGCTTACATCCATAAGGTTAGCAAATTCACTCACTGAAATAAATTCAGTAAGCTGCAATTTATTATCAACTGTTGCTTCACCACTTTGCAATTCTGCGGCTTCGTCTCTTTTCGCTTTACGATATTTTGCTTTTAAACTTTTTCCCCTTCCACCGGAACCTGCAAGCTTGGCCTGAGTTTCCCGTATTTTATCCTGAATTTCTTTTTGGTCAATTTCTTTGTCTTCACGACGGGCAACTGCAGGAGCGTTTCTGTTAAACCTGCCACCACCGCCACCACCTTGCGTACGATTGCCCTGGTATGGGCTTGGCGGCCTTTGCCCATTGCCCTGACCTTGTCCCTGACCTGTACCTGGTCCACGTTGAAAATTAGTTATAGGAGCGTTACCTACTTTTTTCTGATCAACAGGAATGCGTTTGCGTTTACGCTTTTCATCTATAGGTCTTGTTTCATTATGTACGGGTAATTGAATTTTACCCATGATCTTAGGACCTTCTAATTTATCAGCTTTTATATTTTCAATAACCGGAGCTTCATCCTTTAAAAGTTCGGGAACTGTTGCAGTAATTGGTTCAGGTGTTTCAGGCTTAAGTTCTACTATCTCTCGTTCTGTCTCTTCTTTTTTCTTTGCTTTTACAGCAGGCTCCCCAGATTTTGCTTCTATCTGTTCTTTCTTTTCTGTTTTCTCTTTCTTTTTCGGCTTGGTAGACGAATCAATAGTGCTGAGATCTATCTTATCAATAATCTTGGGAGCTTCAACTTCCGGTGCTTCAATTTTAGTTATTTCCGGTGCATACTTTACTGGTTCCGGCTGTGGTGTTTCTATCTTCTCTTCTTTAACTTCTTCTACAACCGGGGCTGGTACTTCCTTAAGCTTTGCCGCTTCTTTTTTCTTTATTGAAAGATCTTCTTCATCTCTTTTGCGTTTTGATTCTGCGATCGCATTTTTAGGAAGATCGATCTGCTCTGCTTTTTGTTTTGCTGCTTTGTCCTGCTGGAATTCAGTCTGCAAAACACGGTACATATCTTCTGAGAGCTTTACGTTGCCGTGAAGATCATCACTACTGAAACCTTTAGACACAAGGAAGTCTGCCAAAGTATCCTTGGCTATATTAAATTCCTTGGCCGCTGCCATTAAACGTGGTGTTGTTACTTCTGACATTCTTATTCTTTAATCTAAAAATATTTGTTGCTCTTTACCTCGTAACCTATATCTGGTTACTGGTAACTGGTTAATTATTCTTTCTTAAACTCTTCGGATAATACTCTTTTCACTTCTGCAATGGTTTCTTTTTCAAGATCCGTTCTGCGCTCTAACTCTTCATTGGTAAGGTCTATCACACTTCTTGCCGTATCACAACCTACTCTTTTTAATTCATCAATAATCCATGTTTCTATCTCATCACTAAATTCATCAAGATCGATATCAAACTCTTCAACTTCGCCTTCATTATCGCGGAAAACATCAATTTCCAATCCTGTTAATTCGCAGGCAAGTTTTATATTAACTCCACGACGACCGATTGCCAGCGATACCTGGTCGGGTTTTAAATAAACATTTGCATGCTTGGTTTCGTTATCAATTTCCATACTGGTGATCTTAGCCGGCGTTAATGAACGCTGTACTAATAATTGCTGGTTATTGGTCCAGTTGATAACATCAATATTTTCATTTTTTAACTCGCGAACTATTCCGTGAATACGACTTCCCTTCATACCCACACAGGCGCCTACAGGGTCTATCCTGTCATCAAAACTTTCAACAGCAACTTTAGCTCTCTCACCCGGATCTCTCACAATTTTTCTTATCACTATCAGTCCATCAAAAATTTCAGGCACTTCAATTTCCAATAATTTTGCAAGAAAAGAAGTATCTGTTCTTGACACGATAATGACCGCCTGACTGTTTTTTAATTCAACTTTTTTTACAACCGCACGAATGCTTTCTCCTTTCTTAAAATAATCAGATGGTATTTGTTCAGATTTTGGAAGTATCATTTCATTGCCTTCTTCATCCAGTAATAAAATTTCTTTTTTCCAAACCTGGTAAACTTCACCGCTAACGATATCACCTACGCGGTCTTCGTATTTTTTAATTAAAATATTCTTTTTAAGATCGTTGATACGGCTTGCCAATGTTTGCTTACCCGCTAAAATTGCACGCCTTCCAAATTCTTTTTGAATGTCAACCTCTTCATACAATTCTTCACCAACCTGGTAATCTGGCTCAATCTTAATGGCATCTTTATATTCAATTTCAGTAAGTGTATTATAAAGATCATCATCATCAACAATCGTTCTTCTCCTGAAAATTTCAAGATCACCTTTTTGATCATTTACAATGACATCAAAGTTTTCATCAGATCCATATTTTTTACGAATGAGTGTTTTAAAAACATCTTCCATCACCTTCATAAGTGTGGGCCTGTCGATGTTTTCAGCGTCTTTAAATTCCTGGAAGGAATCAATTAGATTAATACTTGCCATACAATATGGATGTTTAAAATGTTATTAGCACTTTTGTGTGCTTAACATGATTAAATAATATGTTTGTTGTTTTATTAACTGCCTTTTTACCCTGTCCTGTCTTTTCTTCGATGATTATTTCATCCTCATTCACGGTTGTTAATTTGCCTTCTTTTTTTGTTCCGTCGTTCATCATTACTTCTACTGTTCTGCCAATATTTTTTTTGTATTGGCGATGAAGTTGTAACGGCTCTTCAACTCCGGGAGAAGAAACTTCCAAAGAAAAATCATCATTAGGAAATAATCCTGACTCTTCCATCTGGTTATACAAAGCCCTGTTTACCTTGATGCATTTTTCGATCGTTATCCCATTATCTGCATCCAAAAAAACCTTTATGTTATTACCCGGAAGAATTTTTACCTCTACTAAAAAAACATCTTCACTGCCGGTTAATTGGTCATTTACAAAATCCTCAATGGCTTTTTGTTTAGTATCCGTGATCATTACCTGTTTCTACAGTTTTGAGAAAAGAATAAGGGAACGATATCGTTCCCTTTCACTGTTTCTTTTGTCCGGTGCAAATATATGCTAATTAGTAAGTACGTTCCAAATTATTTCCACCTCATCCCCTCTCGACAGGTGGAGAGGGAATTGCGAAAGTTTTAGCTGAGACTAATTATATGAAAATTTATTTATTTGCTGTTTTTTATAATCTTTGCTGCACAAGTTTTTTAAATAATATTTTTACACTATGAATATTTTTCGTTTAGCGGGTGAACTGTTCCTGATCTATATTTTATATAAGCTGATATTTGATTTCATCATTCCTATTTACAATACTACCAAAAAGGTGAAAAAACAATTTGGTGAAATGCATAATAAGATGCAGGACCAAATGAATGCTTTTGATAAACAACAGGCTTCTTCAGCTAAAACACCTACACAAGAACCTGTAAAGAAAGAAGACTATATCGATTACGAGGAGATAAAATAGTTATAAGTTTTAGGTGTTAAATTATAAGTTGATTATAAATCCAGGTCTTCAATTTTCATCCCTTCTTTTAAAAAAATAGTCTGTAAGCCAAGGCTCTCCGCGGCCTCTATATTCTGAATTGAATCATCGATAAATAAAGTTTCAGAAGGCAATAAATTATTTTCTTTTAAAACATATTGATAGGCATCTTTACCAGGCTTTCTAAGTTTTATCTCGTGTGAATAATATGCCTTATCAAAATAATCATTTATTGAACCGGAACCAATCTGATCCTCAAAAATTTTATTAAATTCTTTATGGTGTATGCTGTTAGTGTTGCTTAGTAAATAAAGCCTGTACTTATTTTTTATGGTTGTAAGCGTTTGCAATGCTTCTTCTCTATACCTCAGCAATATTGCATTCCAGGCTTTTTTAATTTGCTGATCAGTTAATTTAAGTTGACTTGAAGTTCTAAAGGCATTATAAAATTCTTCTTCGTTTATTTTGCCTTCTTCTAAATCATGAAAAAGCGGATTGGCATTTTTTTGAGAATACATTTCTTCAAAATTTTTTACTCCAAGGTCAGCAAAAGCTTTACTGGTTTTGTTATAATCAATATTTAAAATAACACCACCGAAGTCGAAAATAATAGCTTTTATATTTTGCATGAAATTTTAAAAAGATTTTATAAGGCGTAACTGCACCATTTTTTTCTCTTTAGAAATACCGTAGGCGATATTAGCAAGAATGCCGTTGAATGGTGCTAATAAAAATCCGACTCCGTAATCTGTATGCCATGTGGTAGAAGTTTCTGAAGGCTGCCAAACGCGGCCTTCATCATAGAACACAGAAAAGCCAATCTTTCCATTCATGATGTAGCTTCGTAAATTAGTAATAAATCGTAGCTCATTGCTGTTTGCAAAAGCTGTTTTACCAAAAAATCTTTCACGCCTGTATCCACGCAGGGCATCTGCTCCACCAATGTGTGGCAATTGGTAAAACAATGGGTTTCCTGTAACAGTTCCACCAGCTCCTCTTATAGCAAGAGAGAATTTAGAAATAAGCGGAATATATATTTGAACGATGCCTGAATAATTTTGAAACGATGTGCTTTGTGTTAGGTTTTGATAATGTGCGGCATTGGCTATAAATGAAAAACCTGACGTGGGAACGATGGAATCATTAAAATGAACATATTTATACGTTAACTGGCCTCCTGCATAATTATTTGTTTTAAAAATATCCGGTTGTGTAGGCGCAACATTTTTGATAATAAATCTTCCTGTATCACTAATGATCCTAACACTTTGGTAAAAGCCGGAAATGGTAAATGTATTTTTACCGAATTTTCTCTCCAAGCCAAGCTGACCGGAATATTCTTTTGTTTGTGTTCTGTTGAACTTAACCTGTTTAGTTGTGTATTTGGATTCATTTCCGATACCATAAAAATTTATCCACCTGATAGCATCATAATCTGCATTCAATAAAAGATCCCACTTACCGATGGCGCCCGGAAATAGCCCCTGGTAAAAAACGCTGAACGCTTTTTGCGTGAGAGAATATTTTACACCAATACCCTGTTTGTATGCAAAAGGAAATTTTCTCCATTTAAAATGAGTAGCGCCATAGCCAATGCCAACAAAGAAAGGATCTTCATTAGTGTATCCTGCAATCGGCTTAATTCCTTTTTTATCGTATCGATAAGTATCATAGTCAAACGTATGGCCTGCACTGTCAACTGAATGCAATTTTATTGATGAACCTTTTACAACATTATTTGCATCATCATACACATGAATTTTTATGTTTGAATTATTAATGATCGAATCGTTTTTATCACCCCCAATAATGCGAATCCTTATTCCTGAATTTACTTTTCCATTGATCGTATAAATATCGTTGCCTGATAATCCATACAGGCGAACCTCTTTGGTTTCGTCTGTTTTAAAAACCCTTGAATAAAAAGGTTTATTTTTTTTCTCTCCCTCTTTATTTATGTCATAAAGGGTAACTGAGGTTTCGTTATCATTCAACCGGTTTATTTCAAAATATTCACTTTTTTTACTCCCCACTATTTCAACTTCCTGGGCCAAGAAATAATAATATTCGGTTGCATACTCCACTAAATGGTCGCGCCGCGATTTTACTTTTGCAATGATATCATTGCCTGAAATTGCAAAGATCTCTGCAGGCATTTGTTTTATTGAATTTTCAATCACATTATCTGTAAGTAACTGTTGCAGGCTTTTAGCCTGGATCACCCATTCTTGCAACAAGCTATGATTGGTTAAAAGCCTGTCAAGAAATCTTTTCTCAACACGGGTAACATCTTTAATAGTATAATCAAAAGGCTGCAGATATTTTTGCCCGGCTGCAGATATTACAGTTTTAAGCAACACTCCATTAAATGTAGAAAACGCCTGGTCACGGTCAGTAGGTATTGGTACATACATATCATGATCATCCTTTTCTATTTTTCCCCATTTCCATTGATCAAGATGCCTGTCCCAGTCACCAATTATCATATCAAATAATCTATCTTTTATGAAAGCTTTGTCATCTATCCTGATGTCATTATCCTCAAACATTTTTTCAAATAATTCATCTGAGCCAATAAATTTTTTAAAGTTTAAAAAATTATCATTATCACTCCAATCGCCTGTGGGCCTCTGTTCAAAAAGATACAGCCTTTCGCCATACACGGCATTAAATGAATCAAGAGTGGGTTGTTTGGGCACGTATAAATACTGAGGGTCTGCATGGGGTATGCCTGCAGCCTGTGCCATCAAAGGAACCGCTAATGCTCCATATGGATGTGACATAGAAATTTCATCATTGGCTATGTGTGCGGCAAACGTATTATGAAAAATTTTGGGAATAAGTACATCGAGTTTCTTATCAACAGACCTTAAAGCATACTCCTTTCCTTCTGCAGTTTCAAGATGTAACGATTTTGATTGATGCCCTCCCCCTTTTTTAATTTCTTTTATGCCTCCTTTTAATGTATCCAGCATTGTTACGGGAAAAGTTACCGGGGTAGTCCATTCTTTACGATAATTTCTTCCCCATAGCCATTGGTAAAAAGATGAACGCTTGTATTCAGGGCCTGCGGCAATTGTTTTGCTTTTACTAATTTCTACAGTTTGTGCAATAGACGGTATAGAAATAAAACAAAGAAAAGCAGGAATAAAAAAGATGAGTAGAGGTTTCATTAATAATTATTTTGTAATTGATAATAAAAATCCTGCCAATAAGATATTTTATTCATCTATAAAAGTAAAAAAGAACAGTGAGAAAAATAAATAAGGGTTCAACATTTTGAACCCCTTTTCGTTTTTGTGGGCCCACCAGGACTTGAACCTGGGACCACCTGATTATGAGTCAGGTGCTCTAACCAACTGAGCTATAGGCCCGCTCATTTTTTATGAGGGATGCAAATATAAATAAAAGGATGGATTAAGAAATTTAAGAGCGAAATATTAAAAATAAAAAAGGAGCTTACCATGTCTTTATTTGATCGGCAATCCCCATTTCGGGATTTTAATTACATGTGAAAAGTTCAATATTGCCTATTTAACCTTTCATTAAAAATATTAACGTTTATTTTGTGCCTCAAAATTAAATATGCAGAAATTTTTTTTACTCTCGCTTACTGTTTTATTATTCTCAACTATACAGGCACAGAACAAAGAAAAAGTTTCAAGAAAAATAGATATCAGCAGCCGCCCAGGCGATCATTTGATGATACAACTTTCATCTGATCATTTAACAGGAATGCCTGATAGTATTGCCAGTCATCAAAGCGGATTTTCAAAAGGACTGAATGCGTATATTATGCTGGACAAGCCTTTCAAGTCAAGCCCTAAGTATAGTATTGGAATTGGTATTGGTGTTAGCAGCAGTAATATAGCTTTCAAAAAAATGAACATTGATCTAAAATCAACTTCACCAAAACTTCCTTTTAAAGCAACTGATTCAACTGATCATTTTAAAAAATATAAGTTGTCGCTCGGTTATTTAGAGATACCACTTGAATTAAGGTATTCTTCAGATCCTTTAAATTCAAGCAAAAGTTTTAAGGCAGCAATTGGATTAAAAGTGGGAACGCTTATCAATGCACACACAAAAGGCAAAGACCTTCAAAATAAAAATAATGCACTTTTATCCAGCTACACTGAAAAAGAAAACAACAAAAAATTTTTTAATGGCACCCGGTTTATGGCAACCGCAAGAGTTGGGTATGGTATAATTTCTTTGTTTGGCGCATATCAGTTAAACAATATTCTAAAGGATGTTGCAGGCGCACCTATTAAGCTTTACCAGGTGGGCATTACAATAAGCGGTTTGTAATCATTTAGCTATGCTAAGGATTATTACAAAATATAAAAGCGAATCAGCAAGGTTCGCTTTTTGCGTTCAGCAAAGTATCTCAACGTATTTTTGCAAATAAAAAATTAGCTTGATAGAAAAGAAAAGTATAATTCAGAAGGATATAAAAGCGGTACTGATTGGCTTGATCAATAAAGATCAAACTGAGCATTTGGTAACAGAATACATGGATGAACTGGCTTTTTTAGCAGAGACAGCAGGTGCCAAAGCCGTTAAAAGATTTACACAAAGATTACCTCACCCTGACAGCAGAACTTTTATTGGCAAGGGCAAACTTGAAGAAATTAGAAAATACATTAAGGGAAAAGATGTTGAATTAGCCATTTTTGACGATGAATTGAGTGGCTCACAAATTACCAATATTGAAAAAGAACTCCAGGTAAAAACGATCGATCGTTCAGATCTTATTCTTGACATATTTGCAGCAAGAGCCAAGACAGCACAGGCAAAGGTGCAGGTGGAGCTTGCACAATACCAATATATTTTACCAAGATTAAAAGGTATGTGGAAGCACCTTGAAAGATTAGGTGGCGGTATTGGTACCAGAGGTCCCGGTGAAACAGAAATTGAAACAGATAGAAGGATAGCCAGGGAGAAAATATCCCTTTTGCGAAAGCGCCTTACTGAAATTGACAAGCAGGCTTTTACCCAGCGTAAGGACAGGGGAGAATTTATTCGGGTTGCATTGGTTGGTTATACAAATGTGGGCAAATCAACAATAATGAACCTGCTTAGCAAGAGCGATGTATTTGCTGAAAACAAATTATTTGCAACCCTGGATACAACAACACGTAAGGTTGTTTTCGGGCATTCACCTTTTCTCTTGAGCGATACAGTTGGTTTTATTAGGAAATTACCTCACCATCTTATTGAAAGTTTTAAAAGCACATTGGATGAAGTTAGAGAAGCAGATATTTTATTACACGTGGTTGATATTTCGCATACCCAATACGAAGAGCAATTTGCAGTAGTGAACAAAACGCTGCTGGAATTGGGATGTCTTGAAAAGCCCACCATCACTATCTTTAACAAGATGGACATGTATGAAAAAAGTACTTTCGACCAATGGCTGGAAGAAGATGTAAAAGAAGATATTTTGCGTGAGTTAAAAGAAAGATGGCAAAAAGAAACCAATGGAAACTGTGTTTTTATTTCCGCCACCCAAAAACAAAACATTGATGA
>JBKJSX010000090.1:0-12040 GCA_046594375.1 Chitinophagaceae bacterium | reverse complement strand
ATCCCTTTATTATCTCTCGTGGTTAAAATATAAATATCATGTGTTGAGGGGTTAACTGCAATGGCAGAAGGATTGAAGTCAAGCTTATCACCGGCTATTTGTTCAAAATCTTTTTTATGAATTACCATGTAGGGAGATGGCATCAATGCTTGCTTGTTAATATCAAATTGATAAACTGCTTTGCTGACTTTTTATCATCAGCTATACCTGCATCATCTTTACATGCAATAAGCAATGATTTACTCACAGGGTCATAACACAAGCCCTCTGTATTATTTTCTTTTGTAAGACCTGTTTTTATTTCATCAACTTTTGGAGTGCTTTGCCAGTTAGTAATTTTAAACAATGCACCATGGCTCCAGAGCGCATACACAGTATTATCAACTATGGCAACATCTTCAATATCCACTTTATCTTTTTCGGTTTCAGCAAAAGCAATCGTTTTTTCCAGCGTTGCTTTTTTATCATCAAGCTTTATAAGGTAAAGCGCCGGGTGCAGGTCTTCAATTAAAATAAGATGATCTGCATCTAGCCATGCATTACCTGAAACCTCTACCAGTTGATCCGGCAAACGCCATTTGTGGTTAGGTTTAGCAAGATCGTATGCACCGCTGCCGGTATTTTTTTTCTCAACTATAGAAGTATCCTTTGTTTTATCGGCACTAGTTATTTTTTCAGAACCTGAGTTGTTTGCACAACTGCTGAATGCAACTAAAAAGACTAAGATATAAGTGAGATGAATGCGGACCATAGATTTTGTTTTTTTGAAAAAGAATGCAATATAACAGATAAAAATAGTTTGGATTATATATTAACTATTCCCTTCCATCCAATAAATTTCCAAGACCACCAAGGATGCTTCCTTCTTCTTTACGGTTAACGGTTGCGTATTGCATAAGCCTGCCTGCAAGCCTGCTGATTGGTAATGATTGTATCCATACTTTTCCAGGTCCTCGAAGAATGGCAAAGAATAAACCTTCGCCGCCAAACATAAAATTGCGAATGCCGCGGATAAATTCAATGTCGAAGTCTATGCCGGAAGTATAAGCCACAACACAACCGGTATCAATTTTTAAAAGCTCACCGACCTTTAATTCTTTTTCTACAACATAACCGCCGGCATGTACAAATGCCATTCCATCACCCTCAAGTTTTTCCATAATAAATCCTTCGCCGCCAAAAATTCCTGTGCCTAATTTTCTTTGAAATTCTATTCCTACACTCACGCCTTTTGCCGCACATAAAAAAGCATCTTTTTGGGCAATTATTTTTCCGTTGTATTTAGAAAGGTCAAGCGGAATTATTTTACCGGTGTAGGGCGCTGCAAAGCTTATCGTTTTTTTACCCTGACCTGTGTTGGTAAATGCAGTCATAAATAAATTTTCACCTACCAGTAATCTTTTACCGGCACTCATAAGCTTGCCCAGCAATCCGCCCTGCTGGCTGCTTTGCGATCCATCGCCAAATAATGTTTGCATCTGTATATCGTTATCCATCATCATAAAACTTCCCGGCTCACCAATAACGGTTTCGTTGGGGTCAAGTTCTATTTCTACAAACTGCAGTTCTTCTCCGTAAATTTTATAATCTATTTCGTGGTTTTGTATTGGCATGGTTTAAAATTTTGTGTATCAAATATATTGTACTTTTCTAAATTAGTTTTTGTCAAAAAAAAGTAATGTTCTATTTTTTATTTTGAATACGCCAAACTAACTTCATATAGTAAGTAATATATAAATCCAATATTTCTTTTCTAAAAATTTTAAATTATTACAACATGAAAATAGCAACATACAATGTAAATGGAGTTAATGGAAGATTACCTGTGCTGCTGCGTTGGTTAAATGAAACTAAACCTGATGTTGTTTGTCTGCAGGAATTAAAAGCGCCTGAAGAAAAATTTCCATTGCAGGCAATTAGTGATGCCGGTTACCACGCCATTTGGCATGGACAAAAAAGCTGGAATGGGGTTGCTATTCTTGCACGCAATGAAAAGCCTGTAGAGATAAGACGTGTGCTGCCGGGAGACCCTGAAGACAGCCACAGCCGCTACATTGAAGCAACGGTAAACGATGTTATTATCGGGTGTCTTTATCTTCCTAACGGAAATCCTGCTCCCGGTCCCAAGTTGGATTATAAACTGCGCTGGTTTGAAAGATTAACTACTCACGCTGCCGAACTTATTGCATCAGGCAAACGTGTTGTATTAACGGGCGATTATAATGTTATGCCAACTGAACTTGATGTTTATAAACCTGAGCGCTGGGGAGAGGATGCATTATTTCGCCCTGAAGTTCGTGCCGCTTTTCATAATCTTGTTGCACAGGGATGGACTGATGCAATTAGAAAATTATACCCAACCGATGTTATCTATACATTCTGGGATTATTTCAGAAATGCATATAGCCGTAATGCAGGATTACGGATAGATCATTTTTTGCTTAGCCCTTCGATTGAAAAGCAATTGCGTGCTGCAGGTGTTGACAGCTTTGTTCGTGGCTGGGAAAAATCAAGTGACCATGGTCCTGTGTGGATAGAACTGGATGTGTAATAAATAGAGTTAGAGGATCAAATACTTTTATTGGATTAGGTAGAATATTTCGAATTAAGATAATTTATTTTTAATACTCCTTAAAGTGTCTACAACAGCCGTGCTATTTATCTTTTATATTATATGCCCTTAAATAAATGTTGTATTATACAACCAAGTAATCTTACTCTCAAAACCAAATACTAAAAAAATAAACGGAGGATACAGTATGAAACAAAATTTATTATTTGTTTTTTTTGCAGCCATGTTATTGCTTGGTAATCTATTTCATATTGGTGCACAGGATCAGCCCAAATGGAAAGTGGGCGATAAAATTGAAGTTAAAAATATGTCGCAAACATGGGTACGGGCAACTGTTCTGGAAGTTGTAGACTGGCGTGATGGAGGCCGTGGCTTTGGTTACAGAATACAAACTGAAGATGCAAATGCACCTAACCGCTATTGGACGGCACCGGCAAATAGCGTGAGAAATTTACCGGACAATAACAATAATAATAAAGAGAATAACAATAACATTAGAGAAAATGACAGGGATAACAAAAATGCAGCTGGTAAATTTAATGTTGGAGACCGTGTTGACACTTATTACGATGAAACCCGCGGTCACAACCGGGGAACCATTATTGAAGTTGGCAATGGCAGATATAAAGTTCACTACAACGGATGCACCCCCACTTTTGACGAATGGGTGGACAGGGATCTTGTGCGTCAGCCAGCAACTATTTCTGCAAATGCACCTGAAATAAAATTCTTAATAGGCAAGTGGTCTTTAACCACTGCAGCCGTTGGCCACAATAATGTGTTTTGGAGTAAACTTCCAGGCATACAGATAAATTCAGACGGAACTTATATCTGGTACCAGGGCGGCGATAAGCAACCCGTAAAAGGCAGATGGGTTACAGATGCAAAAGTGCCTGGCCTTGATATGGGAACTCCAAAATATGATGGCATAATTTTTAAAGATGCGAATGGTCAAGAGTGGAAAGCATTTAGATGGATTTTAAAAAATGATAATTCAGAGCAAATTGAAATTGATAAGATGTGCTCTAACAGCAGCCAGAGGGGAAGCCGCATTTGATGGAAGGAGGTAATATAAATTGATCAATGAAATATCATGTTATACTCCCCTCTTCCTGATTGGTAAGTTTTATGTCTTTACTAACACTTGTATTTGAGCTGTTAAAAGTGATGGTAAGCGTTTGTGCTGTTAGCGAGGTGGTTAAAAAACGAATCAGAATAACAACAATAAATCTTTTCATTATGTGAGAAAGATTTTTACATAAATCCATAATCCAAAACACGGCGCACAAATTTTTTATCGTAGATGATCCATGTTACTTCGTAACTGCCGGTATTGTCTTTACAAAAAAGATAGAGATACACCCTATGAGGATTAGCAGAACGGTAAATACCATTTGTGGTGCGCTGAGTTCCTTTATCAGCGTAGGCAAAATCTAAGTTGTATAGATCAGCATAAGCAACGGGTGGTATAACAACTGTATCCTTACCCATTATTATTTGCATCTTGCTTATGTATGTTTTAGGAAGCACACTATAATTTCCATAATAAGTTTTTCTGTCAATTCTTATCAGGTATCCTTCATCATAATCCATTTTATGTTTTCCCACAACAAATGGCGCAGTTGTAATAGTTGCCTTAATATCGGGTGCTTCAAAGCTCATGAAGTCTCCACCAAAAGTTGAATAGGAAATTTTTGGTAAAGGTTCTTTCTTAATTCCCACATCAATGCCGGAAAAAGTAAAAGTAGAAAGCTCTGCTTTTAAATCTGCCGGAAGCTTTGCAAACGATTCAGTTTTTTTGCGGGTATCCTGGTACTCATAATTTTTCTTGGGCTTTTGCACTTGCTGTGCAATGGAGTTAAAACTATATAGCAGAAATACAGCAACTAAAACTTTTTGCATAGTGTAATGATTGATGATAAAAATAAAAGAAACGAGGTTAAGAAAATCAGAAAAATTGAGATGGAAACTATTGAGTAATGGAGGTATCAATCAATCCATACTGTTTTAAATGATGGATTACATGCTTATGATGTAACTGAACCCATTCATCAAAATTCAGATCGCCAAAAACGGGATGTAATGTTCTTTTATCATGATCGTTTTTGAAAAGTTCAAAAAACTCATCTACACTTTTTTTTAGTTCATCCTTTGCTTCCTCTATTGTAGGGTAGCGCAAAGGCAATGGCTCTTCAGGCAATACAGGAGCTTTCGTATTTTCACGAAATTCTTTTTCGCTCAATAAAAATTCTTTGTATTTAGGCAAATGTTCAACAGGAGTCGCAAGAGGAAAAATTATTTTTTGGGTAGATACTTTAAAAAAGCCGGACGTATGCTCAATCATTTGTTGTGCATTCATCTTTCCCCATTTTGCTTTTTCATTACCTTTTAATTTATCTATTAAAAGTAAAAAGTCTTTTTTTAGAAAAGCTTTTTTTGCATCTGTCATGCTTTTACATTTTTGCGACTGTCAATTTCTTTACACAGGGAATTAAATATTTCATCCACGCTTCCTTCTCCTTTTACCATCACAACTTTTCCTGCCTGCTCATAATGGTCGGCTACGGGAGCAGTTTTCCTATGGTACTCAGCAATTCTTTCACGAATTACCATATCGTTATTATCATCCGATCTGCCGCTGGTTTCTCCTCTTTTTAATAATCTTTTTACCAGCTCCTCTTCACTCACTTCCAGCGCAACCATAGCGGCAATGGGCGCTTTTTTAAGATCAAGTAATTTATCAAGTGCTTCTGCCTGCGCCGATGTGCGGGGAAATCCATCAAATAAAAAACCATCACATTTCGGATTGCTGTCCAATGCAGAACTTATCATGCCTATTACCACTTCATCAGGAACAAGATGCCCTTTATCCATAAGTTTTTTAGCCTCATTTCCCAATGGAGTTTGATCGTGTATCTCACTTCTAAGCAGATCCCCCGTACTAAGATGTTTGAAATTGTACTTCGCAGTGAGCTTCTCACTCTGCGTACCTTTACCACTGCCCGGCGGGCCAAATAAAATGAGATTGAACATGTTCCTTAAACCGTTGTGAAGTTCAAATATAATGGATGGTTTTTAAAATACCTTATCTTCTGTAATTAACCGCTTGATACATCATATTTTTTTAATAGATAATGTAACAAAAAAATATTTCTCTTTATCAATGGATGAGAATAGTAAAAGTAGTGTGAGGCCTATTGCCGCCCTGTAAATAATCTTCGAAGCAAAGCCATTATCAAAGTAAAAACTGTAGCACCAATTACTGCCCATACAATTGGAAAAGGTTTGCCATCAATAGTTATTTCAAAAAACTTCGGTAACGCCATCTTAGCGGCAATCCATAAACCAAGGTAGGCACCAATAAATCCTACAACAATTGATACAAGACATCCTCCAAGGTCGTAGCCGGCAAGAGATTGACCGATTCCGCCACAAATTGCTGCGATCAATAACAACACTAAAAAACCGATGATAGTCATAACTGAAAATTTTACTGAAAGTAGAATGAATTTTTTACTTTACCATTCTTCTTTTTTCTTTTTTGGTAAGAGCATCTTTTTAAGGATATTTATCGCATAAAAAATAATTCATGAAAAAATTTCTTCTCTTACTCTTAACTTTTTGTCAACTTTTTAGCTTTTCTCAAAAAGTAAATCTTGATCTTTTTAAAAATTTAAAGCCAAGAAGCATTGGCCCAGCAGGAATGAGCGGACGTGTTACAACTATTGATGCTGTAAATTCAAATACAGATATAATCTATGTTGGGGCTGCCTCAGGTGGTGTTTGGAAAACTGAGAACGGCGGTACTACATGGTCATCTATTTTTGATGCACAACCAATTTTAAATATTGGATCAATTGCTATTCAGCAAAGTAATCCCTCGGTTGTATGGGTAGGCACCGGCGAAGGCAATCCAAGAAATTCTATAAACTTAGGTGAAGGGATTTACAAAAGTTTAGATGCAGGAAAAACATGGAAACTGATGGGGCTCGAAAAAACAAAATGCATTCATCGCATTATTATTGATCCCACAAATCCCAACGTTGTTTATGCAGGTGCAATTGGCAATCCATATGCTGAGCATCCTGAACGTGGTGTTTATAAAACAATTGATGGTGGCGAAACATGGAATAAAGTTTTGTACACAAATGATACATCAGGAACTGCTGATCTTGTAATGGATCCCTCTAACCCAAATAAATTGTTGGCAGGAATGTGGCAGCACAGACGTACCCCATGGAGTTTTAACAGCGGTGGAAAAGGCAGTGGTTTATACATGACTTTGGATGGCGGAAAATCATGGAAAAAATTAGGCAAGGAAGATGGAATACCTGATGGAAATCTCGGAAGAATTGGTTTGGCATTTTCTGCGAGCCAGCCATCAAGAGTGTATGCAATGATAGAAGCCACAAAAAACGGGTTGTATAAAAGTGATGATGGAGGATTTAAATGGGAGCTTGTAAACAGCGATCCCGCTTACGTTACAACTCGTTCATTTTATTTCCAGGATATAAGAGTTGATCCAAAAAATGAGAATAGGCTTTATAGTTTATACCAGCCAATAGCAATGACAGAAGATGCAGGTAAAACTTTTAAAGTGATTGCACCGAATGAAAAAATTCATGCTGATCATCATGCAATGTGGATCAGCCCTAATGATCCATCTTTTATTTTAGATGGGGGAGATGGAGGTTTATCAATTAGTCATGATAAAGGCAAGACATGGAAGTTTGAAGAGCAATTAGCCTTCGCACAATTTTATCATATCAATGTAGATAATGAATTGCCTTATCATGTGATGGGTGGATTGCAGGACAATGGAAGCTGGTGGGGACCTGCGTATCAATGGATAGAAGGACCTATACAAAATATGGCATGGCAGGATGTGAGCGGCGGTGATGGCTTTGATGTAGCTCCCGATCCTGAAGATGCAAACTGGGTTTACGCAATGAGCCAGGGAGGAGAGCTTTCAAAATATAATATTGCTACCGGTGAAAGAGCAAGAATAAAACCACCTGCTCCTGATCTTCAAACAAGATTACGGTTTAACTGGAATGCAGCGCTTGCAACTGATCCGCTTGATGCAAAAACTATTTATTATGGCAGTAACTTTCTTCACAAAAGCACAAACAAAGGATTCACATGGGAGATCATTTCTCCTGATCTTACAACCAATAATAAAGAACAACAAAAGCAGGATGAAAATGGAGGGCTTTCAATAGATATAACCGGCGCAGAAAATTATACAACTATTCTTACCATAGCGCCTTCATCAAAACAAAAAGGAGTTATATGGATTGGAACTGATGATGGAAATGTACAGCTAACACAGGACGGTGGAAAAACATGGACGAACTTTCGCGGAAAAATTCCGGGGCTTCCTGTTGGCGCATGGATACCACAGGTAAGAGCTTCGCAGTACAACGCTGCTGAAGCATTTGTTGTTGCCAACGATTACAGAAGAGGTGATTTTAAACCATTCATTTTCAGAACAAAAGATTTTGGAAAAACATGGACAAGAATTTTAGATGGAAATAACATCAAAGGATATGCATTGTGCGTTATCCAGGATCCTGCAGAACCCAATTTAATTTTTGCAGGAACTGAGCAGGGACTTTGGATAAGTTTTGATAATGGTGCTTCGTTCCAGCAATTTAAAAATGATTATCCGTCCGTTTCCACTTACGATCTTGCCATTCAGGAAAGAGAAGCTGATCTTGCCATCGCAACCTTTGGCAGGGCGCTTTATATTTTGGATGACATTCGTCCTTTAAGAAAACTTGCTGCATTAAAAGGACAACTTCCATCAAAACAACTTATTGCTTTTGAATCGCCTGTTGCTTACATGGGAGGTAATAAAATTCCTTCAGGTTATAACAGCAGCCCGTGGGGAATGTATGAAGGAAAAAACAGGTTACGCGGAGGTGAATATTCTTTTTATGTAAAACCATCTTTAAAAACTGACAGCAGTTTATCACTAAAAAAACCTGCGGTAATTGTTGATTCAACACAAATGAAAATGCCACGAAGAGGTGAAGACATGGCAAATATGGAAATAGATACATCCAAAGCAAGAATGAGTTTAAGAGGGCAGTCAGACTCTGCAACAGTTAAAATTTATAATGAGAGTAATGAATTAATTAGAACCTTAAGAGTAAAGGCAGATACCGGTTTCAACAGGGAATACTGGGGCTTTGAAATGAAAGGAGTTCGTCCTGTGATCAATCCAAATCAAACGGGTGGTGGTGGAAGGTTTGGGCGATTTGCCGGTGTAAGAAGTGCTGAGCCTGCAGGGCAACCTGTTTATCCCGGCAATTACAAAATGGTGATCAGTTTACATGGCGCTTCTGATTCTACGATGATGGTAGTAAAAGCTGATCCAAATATTCCTTTGTCCAGAGAATTATATGATGCAAGAATGAAAGTGCTGAAGAGACTTGAAAAAAGTACGGGCAAATTGGTAACGGTGACAGATCAACTAAACGATGCTGAAGAAGTAATAAGAAAAGTGGATGCAACCATTACAGGTGTTGATGCAAAACAAAGCGGTGCCATAAGAAAATTAAATACAGCAATGACTGATTCAATAAAAAATATCCGTGATTATATTTTTGGTAAAAAGCAGGAGAAGCAGGGATATGGGACGCCATACCAGGTTACAGTGAATGGCAGGTTGCAGGAGGCAAATTTTTCCATTGCCGGAAAAAATAAAATTCCGGATGCACAGGAAATGCGCTTAACAGACGAAGCAGAATTTTTAGTAAATGATGTTGTAAAAAGAACCAATAATTTTTTTGCAACGAAATGGAAAGATTATCAAACAGCAGTGGAGACTTCTCAGATAAAATTATTCAAAGAGGTGAAGCCGGTTGAATGATGAACACGAACCGTGAAGGTTTTTAAAACCTTCACGGTCTTTTTAAATATTTTGCGGCTGCTTCATCTACAAACCAATGCAGTTCATCATTTGCAGGTTGTATTAATTGTGCAGGATAATTATGTGGAGTAATATTTTGTAAAACTTCCTCCAGAATTTTTGCTTTGCTTTCACCTGTAACTAAAAAAACAGTAGCTGAAGATTTGTTTACAACAGCAGGCATCAAAGTTATCCGTTCTCCTTTTTCTTTTGAGGAGACAGCACTTGCCCATGAATTACTATCATTTAAAACCTGATTGCCGGGGAATAAGGAAAGTGTGTGTCCGTCATCACCCATACCAAGAAGAACAAGATCAAAAGTGGTTTGCTTGTCATCAAAATATTTATGCAAAATATTTTCGTATTGCTTTGCTGATGTTTCGGGAGTTACATCTGTCCATATTTTATGAATCTGCTCTTCAGGAATATTTACTTTACTTAATAAATTATCAAAAGCCATTTTTGCATTGTTACGTTCATCATTAAAAGGAACAAATCTTTCATCTCCCCAAAATATGTGCAGCCGGTCCCAATTTATTTTTTCACGATAAGCTTGAGAGGCTAACGTTTGGTATAATTTTTTGGGTGTCTCTCCGCCTGATAATGCAATGGTAAAGCGATCTTTTACTTCCAACGTTTTTTGTATCAATGTTGTAATCCAATCTGCTAAAGCATTTGTTGTTTCCTCCGCATCTTTATAAATATGTAGCTGCATACAATTTCTTTTAGGCTCTAAACCTATATCATAAAACCCTATTCCTTATTTACTTTTTCTTTTTTAGGCGCCGATATCCAGTTGTGGCCTTCCCTGGCAATCAATGCTTCAGCATCTTCGGGTCCCCATGAGTATGGAGAATAATTAGGAAAATCCATTGGCTTTCTTTCTGCCCAAACTTCAATAATCGGCATTACTATTTTCCATGCAGCTTCTACCTGGTCTGCCCTCATAAACAAAGTTGCATCTCCTTCCATCACATCATACAAAAGTGTTTCATAAGCTTCAGGTTCACTGCCATCGTACTCATCTTTATAATTAAAAACCATATCAACCGGCGTTAATATCATTTCCTGCCCAGGCTTCTTAGCCTGAAAGCGCAAACAAATATCCATCTCCGGTTGAATACTTATTGAAAGCCTGTTGGGACGCCATGTTTCAGCAGCCTCTGCGGGAAAAGAAAAATGGGGTGCGGGTTTAAACTGGATAGTAATAACGGTTGTTTTTTCATGCATGTGTTTGCCTGTACGCACATAAAAAGGAACATCCTGCCAGCGCCAGTTATCGATATTAAATTTTACCGCAGCAAAAGTTTCGGTTGTTGAATCAGGTTTTACATCTTTTTCCTCGCGATACGACGGCACTTTTTCTCCCTGCATCCATCCGCCACCATATTGTCCACGTACTGCAACATCATACACTTCTTCTTTTTCAATTTTACGAAGTGCATTTAGCACATCAACTTTTTTATTTCTTATTTCATTAGCATCAAAACTTACGGGCGCTTCCATCGCCGTCATGCAAAGCAATTGTAATATATGATTTTGTACCATGTCCCTTAGTGCTCCTGATGTTTCATAATAACCGCCGCGTCCTTCCACACCAACGGTTTCAGAAGATGTTATCTGCACATGATCGATATAATTTTTATTCCATATTGGCTCAAACAATGCATTGGCAAAACGTAGCGCTAAAATATTTTGTACCGTTTCCTTTCCGAGATAATGATCGATCCGGAATATTTGTTCTTCATCAAAAGAAGCCAACAAAAGTTTATTCATTTCTTTCGCACTCTCAAGATCATGTCCAAAAGGTTTTTCAACAACAATGCGGGAGCATTTTATATCAGAACAGAGATGCAGTGTAGAAAGATTTTTTACAATTGCAGGAACTAATTGCGGCGCCACTGCCATGTAAAAAATAACAGTTGGATGCTCACCGAATTCATTTTCTTTTTGTTTTGCGATTTCTTCAATTTGATGATACGACTTATCATCTGCAATATCCATCTGCACATAACTGATATGATCAGAAAAATTTTTCCAGTTTCCATTCTCATCTTTATTTCTTGAAAATTTATCTATTCCTTCTTTTAAATGATCATTATATGCATCACCGGCATACTCCGAGCGTGCGATGCCTACAATACTGAATTTTTCAGGCAATGATTTTTCGAGGAATAAATTATAAAGGGCGGGAGTAAGCTTGCGATAATTAAGATCTCCACTTCCACCAAAGATGAAGAAGATGGTAGAAGAAAGATTCTTTTTATTGTCTGAATTATGATTCATAGGATTAAATGATTTTAGGATTTTGATTTATGAAGTCTTTATTGTCGGGGTGATTTACATTATAAACTCTTTTAAATTGCATGCTCTTGGCGCCAAAATTTATTAACAGCCCAACAGGTAAATTATAGGCTTGTAAATAATTCATCGCCTGGGCAAGATGTACGTCATCAAGATGAGAAATTGCTTTTATTTCTACCATGATATTTTCTTCTACAAAAAAATCTACTCTTCTAGTTCCAACCTCTTCATCCCGATAATATATTTGC
>JBKJSX010000082.1:0-5572 GCA_046594375.1 Chitinophagaceae bacterium | reverse complement strand
AAAGATAAAAATGTTTTAGGCGGGGTAAAAAATATTATCGCGGTTGTGAGTGGCAAAGGCGGTGTTGGCAAAAGTACTGTAGCAAGTAACCTGGCACTGGCGCTGGCAGACAGTGGTGCAAAAGTTGGATTGATGGATGCAGATATTTATGGGCCAAGTGTGCATATAATGTTTGGCGTACGTGGCGAAAGACCAATGATGAAAGAAGGAAATGATGGTAAGGGATTGATTGTTCCTTTGGAGAAATACGGAATTAAGTTAATGAGTATCGGTTTACTGGTTGATGAAAAGCAGGCGGTGGTTTGGCGCGGGCCAATGGTGAGCAGTGCCATCAGGCAATTTGTTAGTGATGTAGATTGGGGTGAGCTGGATTATTTAGTAATTGATATGCCACCGGGTACAGGAGATATTCATTTAACGATTGTACAAACAGTTCCGGTAACAGGCGTGATAGTTGTTACCACTCCGCAATTGGTAGCCATTGCTGATGCAAAAAAAGGTATCGCCATGTTTAACCAGGCGCAGATAAAAGTGCCGGTGATAGGACTTGTAGAGAACATGAGTTATTTTACCCCTGCAGAATTACCGGAAAATAAATATTACATCTTCGGAAAAGAAGGTGGTAAAAAACTGGCAGAAGAATTTGATATTCCTTTTTTAGGAGAGATACCTTTAGTGCAAAGTATTCGTGAAGGTGGCGATTCAGGAGTTCCTGTAATGCTCAGCGATGACCTGATAAGCAAGCAGGCATTTATAGATTTTGCTTCTAATGCTACAAGAGGAATCGCAATGCGTAATGCTGAAATGCCTGCAACAGAAGTTAGTGAAGTGCTTGAATTGAGTGGAAGCTAAGCGATCATTTCTTTTGCTTTTGTTTTAAATACAACCGCTGCTTTTTATAATCAATTACTGCATTATATCTTATTAAAATATCCGCACCAATAACCCCATCGCAGGTCTCTGTTATTCCTTTTTTTGCAAGCGAATCTTTCACATGTCGAAAATCAGTTGCGTAAAGATCAAATGATAGTATCTCAAAATCATTGATCCTAAAAAGGTCTACTTGCTTATGGAATAAAGCCATTTCGGATGTTCCAACACCCCCGCCCTGCTCATCTATAGCAGTAAATTCTTTTAGATTTTCTCTTGCAAATCCTATGTCAATTACGGTATTGCTTGCGCCTGTATCAACTAGAAAAGAAGTTTTAATATTTTCAATACTTACCTCTACACCTAAGTGTCCTATTGCGTTTATACGAATTGGAATTTCTGTATATTTTTTTTTATTCATTGCAGAAAAATTATTCCTGATTATAGTTTTTAATTTTTGTCATGCCAAATTAGTGATTAACATTAAACAAATTCATTATTACAACTTATGTCATAATTGTGTAAATAATACACATTAAATTATGTCAGGGGAAATTTGCGTTGTATTTTTGCACCTGCAATTCAAAAGATGATCATCCTTCACTGAAAAGTATCGTTATACAACGATCTCAGTAGCCATCAGGGTAGTTTTATTAACGGCTCGAACTGCAATATTTTTTTCAAAAATTAAATTCGATTTTATGAACAGTAATGTAATGCCTTCTATTATTCAAATAGAAAAGGAAAATTTAAAAGAATTGGTGACCGAGGTAAAAGAAACTCTAGCAACTAATATTATTCGGCAATCAACTCCAAAAAATAAAAAGTTCGGAATAGTAGATATGTGGAAATGCCAAAGAAACGTTCGCACTGCTGTTTCTATGAGGAGACACTAAACTTTTAAATGTTTGCAGGCAAAGCCATGTTACAGTATCTGATCAATCTGTAACATGGCTTTTTAATTTTGTAAAGAAGGCAAGAAATAATTAATGGTATCACTAAAATATTTCTCCTTCTTTTGAAGCTCCATATTTTTTAATACAGGTGAATTGATGCCATTACTAATTGTCAATTGCTCATTGCATATTACTCTTGCCTCATCCCACAGACCTTCATCAATAAAAGATTGCAGGAGTTGTGCGCCTCCTTCAATCAATACGCTTTGTATATTCAATTCGTACAATGCTTTTAGCAAATGGGTAATCTTATTTTCGTTCTCTATCTTATAAAAAATTAAATTTCCGGCTTCTTCGTTTTTGTGTTTATTAAAAATGATGGTCCTGGTTTCCTTATTAAATATTTTTAAAGTAGAAGGTAAGCGCAGGTTCATATCAATTACAATGCGAACAGGATTATTCCCCATCCACAACCTGGTTGTTAAAGAAGGATCATCCTTTAACGCTGTATTGGTTCCAACGAGGATTGATGCTTCTTGACTTCGCCACTTATGCACTAAACGATTAGAATATTCATTACTGATAAAAGTTCTTTGGCCCCTCTCCACTTGTGGAAAGGGCTGCGGTGAGGTTCCTATTTTTTTGTCAGCGCTTTCTGCCCATTTCAAAATTATGTAAGGTCGCTTTTGTTGATGAAAAGTAAAAAAGCGTTTATTCATTTCGATGCATTCTTTTTCTAAGATGCCGGTAATAACTTCCACTCCTGCATCTTCTAATTTTTTAATGCCATTACCGTTTACATCTTCAAAAACATCTGTACAACCAATTACAACTTTCGGAATTTTATTTTTTATGATTAGATCTGTGCATGGTGGAGTTTTGCCAAAATGCGAACACGGTTCCAATGAAACATACAATGTGCTTTTATCAATCAGAGTTTTTTCATTTTCTTTTACGCTATTGATGCAATTAACTTCTGCATGGGGTTCACCATATTTTTGATGATAACCTTCTGCAATTATTTTTGCATCATACACTAACACAGCACCCACCATTGGATTTGGAGCAACATTGCCTGCGCCGTACTGAGCAAGTTGTAAACAACGCTGCATTAACAAATTATCTGGATTCAACTTTTTTTCCTTTTTCATTTTCAAATTCTTTCCAGGCCATTACAAGCCTTATTTCTCCAAAACTCGCTTTATTTCCCAATTGGTCTTTAATAACAATTAAAGAACTTCCTGTAATATGTTTAATTGCAGATTCAATAATTACAACTTTTTCACGACTTACCAGTTCATCAATTTTGATTTCTCCACTGCTTACAAAGTATGCAAGATGCCCTTCAATAGTTTGTATAGTAAGTCCTCTTACGGATGCAATCTCATTTACTGATTTTCGTTCTTTATACAATTTAAATGTTTCCAATTTTGTGTCAGGCTTTGTTTCATCTTTTTCTTTTCGCTGGCGTTTTGGAACTTTTTCATGGATCAAAGAACTCAGATTGTGCTGCTTACAATATTGTTGTATAATATTTACAAACAGGTTTCCATAAGCATCCAGTTTTACTTTTCCAAACCCGCTGACCTTTGCAAGTTCTTGAATATTTTGAGGAAGGAAAGTCGTCATTTCATTTAGCGTAACACTGCCTGCAACCATATATATAGGTTGATTATTTTTTGAACATATATCGTCCCTTAATCTTCGCAATTGCTGATGCAAAGCAGGATGCGGGCTATCAGTTATTTTATAAGAAGAGGATCCTGCGTATGCATTTACGGCAAATGGAGGTAGCTTAAATTCATTTTTCTTTTGGTGCCAGGCAGGTGCATCAAAACCGCTGTTGCAAAATTCAAACATGAACTTTTTTTCTGCAAGTAATGAGAAAATTTCAAAAATAATTTCATTGTATTTCTTCGCAAGAATTTTACTATCAGTAACGGAAGGGCTTTGTTGTACAAAAAGAGTTTGCTTATCAAGCTGAGCACAGAAATATATTGCTGCTTGCTTCAACCTGATTTGCAATGCAGGATTTTCATGCGGCAAAACTTGATGTAAAAAAAAATCCTGCAGTTGCGGATGGAATTTTTGAGACACTTGCTGAAGCGTATTAAAATTTGAAAGAACCTTTTCTGCCCATTGTAAACTTTCAGAGTTAAATGAAGTTGAGCTTTCATTTAAAAATGCAACCAATGCTTCACTCAATTTTTTTAGCGGCAAAAAATCAAATAATTGTATAAGCAAACTTTGCTGGTAATCATGTTTTGCCTGCACCAACTTATTTTCTAATTGTGATATAGAGTTTCTGTTTTGAGAAAAATCCGTAATCCGTTCATCTGTTTTAATACTGTTTTGATTTATGCGGCTGTGCAATATCAATCCTTCAAGATTAGTACAACGGCTTAAGGCAACATAAACCTGCCCCGGCGCAAACGCAGCACCGGCATCAATTATAGCCTTTTCAAAAGTTAACCCCTGGCTTTTATGAATGGTTATTGCCCATGCCAGCCGCAAAGGAAATTGCGTGAACGACCCGATCACTTCTTCTTTTAATTGCTGGCTTGTTTTATCAAAAGTGTAACGGATGTTTTCCCATGTTTCTTTATGCACTTCAATTGCCCCGGCATCACCCTTACATTGAACGTAAATATTTTCATCCTCGATCTTTGTAACCGTTCCTATCTTACCATTGTAATACCTGCGTATTTTCTCTGAATCATTTTTTATGAACATCACCTGTGCGCCTTCTCTTACATACAGCAGTTCATCTGCAGGAAAAGCTTTCTCAAAAAAATCTCCATCTATTGTTGCTTTAAAAGAATACAACGGAGTAAATAATTTATTTAATTCGGCATTGTTGATTGCATCTGCTTTATAGTTATGCGTCGTCAAAATAATATATCCATCTTCCTTTTCAGCATTAAATTCAGGCTGGTAACGTGTATGCAGCAACTGCATGCTAAATTCATCCATACCATTATTACGCACATCGTTTAGCAAGCGGATAAACTGCTCATCGCTTTGGCGATAAATTTTTTCAAAAGAAATAAATGCAGGAGCATGTTCCTGTATCACCCTGCTACTGAAAAAATAAGGGCTGCTGTAAAACTGTGAAAGAATTTTCCATTCACTATCATTTATAACCGGAGGCAACTGGTGCATATCGCCGATCATTAATAATTGCATCCCGCCAAAAGGTTCGCTGTTCCGGCTTCTGAAATGGCGCAATATCGTATCAATTGCATCAAGCATATCACAGCGCACCATACTTATTTCATCGATAATGAGAAGTTCCAGCAGTTCTAAAACTTTTCTTTTTTCATTATTCAGTTTTATTCTTCCTAATAAACTGTGTTTGTTAATTGTGTCAGTGCCTGCATTTGAATCACTATTATTGCCGGGAATAAAAGGTGAAAACGGTAATTGAAAAAAAGAATGTATGGTTGTACCACCTGCATTAATTGCTGCAACTCCTGTCGGCGCAATTACAGCGGTTTGCTTGCTGCAATTCTCTTTTATGTATTTTAAAAAAGTTGTTTTGCCGGTACCTGCTTTCCCTGTAAGAAAAATATTTTGGGAGCTGTGATTAACCATATCAGCAGCCAATTGAAAAAGAGTATTTGAAGAATCAAAATCTGGCATGTACCAAGCGTTTTATCAGGCTAATTCAACAATTTACATATTTGCCGGAATTATTAGAAATGTTTTATTGAAATTTGAACTAATTAAATATACAGAATGATAATCGGTGAAATTATACAACATCTTGAAACATTTGCCCCGCCTTCTTTACAGGAGAGCTATGA
>JBKJSX010000115.1:0-9339 GCA_046594375.1 Chitinophagaceae bacterium | reverse complement strand
AAATGGATTCGATCATACTATGCACCCTTGCATGTTAATTGGCAGAAAAGACAGTAAACGGCATTTAGTTTCGATGATGTGGGGATTTCTTCCGGGTGGAGTAAAAAACTTTGAAGAGGCAGAACGTTTTTGGAATGGTTACAAAGACGAGAATGGAAAATGGAACAAAGGTTTTATTACCCTTAATGCGATGGGAGAAGAATTGTTTGAAAAAAGAATATACAAAGATGCTGCAGTAAACAGACGATGTATTGTGTTTGTAGATGGATTTTATGAATGGCATCATTTTTTTCCGATGGGTAAAAAAGGGCAACCTTTAAAAACTGCAATAAAATATCCTCATCATATATTTTTAAAAGATAATCCGGCTCCATTTTTAATGTTCGCCGGTATTTGGAATCCCTGGGAACATGTTGAGATCGATAAAGAGACAGGAGAAGTTCAAACTATAACAACACCAACATTTGCAATTGTTACAACAAAAGCAAATGACCTGATGGCTAAAATTCATAATACAAAAGAACGCATGCCTACATTATTAAATCCCGAGTTGGCAGAAGAATGGATAAAAGATGGTTTATCGGAACAACGAATATCAGAGATAGCAACTTTTCAATATCCATCGCAACAAATGTCTGCTTATACTATACCAAAAGATTTTCAGGAAAATGGCTCTCCTAAATCAAGGCATGTTTATCCTGAATTTCAAAGTGATTTTTGCGAACAATAATTTTTTTTATACAATTACCTAAGAAAACTACAATGAATAACGACCGAATTCAGGAAAAACTTTCAATCCTTGCTGATGCCGCCAAATACGATGTAAGCTGCTCCAGCAGCGGAAGTAACAGGAAAAATAAAAACAAAGGGTTAGGAGATACAGGCAATGGAATTTGCCATGCATATACAGAAGATGGACGTTGTGTTTCCTTATTAAAAATATTGCTTACCAATGTTTGCATTTTTGATTGTGCATATTGTGTAAGCCGTAAAAGTAATGATGTTAAACGTGCAGCATTTACAGTGCAGGAAGTGGTAGATCTAACAATAAATTTTTATCGCCGTAATTATATTGAAGGTTTGTTTTTAAGCTCAGGTATTTTTAAAGATCCTGATTATACAATGGAGCGTTTAATAAGAGTAGCAAAAAAATTGCGAACTGAAAATAATTTTAATGGTTATATACATTTAAAAACTATCCCCGGCGCCAGCGAAGAACTTATTAAAGAAGCCGGTTTATATGCAGACAGGTTGAGTATTAATGTAGAAATGCCTACCGAAAAAAGTTTGGCACTATTGGCGCCTGATAAAAAGCAACACACAATGCTTACCTCCATGGAGCATGTAAAAACTGCGATCCTTGCTAATAAGGAGGAAAAAAAATTATTTAAAAAAGCGCCGCTATTTGCGCCTGCAGGTCAAAGTACTCAGATGGTAATTGGTGCTACGCCGGAAACGGATCTGGAAATACTTTACCTGGCAAATGGATTTTATAAAAAGTTCAATATGCGCCGGGTGTATTATTCGGGTTATGTTCCTGTAAGCAATGATAATCGATTACCTGCAATTGGTACCCCTGTACCGATGGTTCGAGAAAATCGTTTATACCAGGCAGATTGGTTGCTGCGTTTTTATGGCTTTAAAGTTAATGAGATTGTTGACCGTGAAAATCCTTTGTTAGATATTGATATTGATCCTAAGCTTAGCTGGGCATTACGGAATATTCATTTGTTCCCATTAGATATTAATACAGTTGATAAACAATTGCTAATCCGTATTCCGGGGATCGGCATTCAATCTGCAAATAAAATTTGTGATGCCAGAAAGTTCAGCCGCATTACATGGGATTTTTTAAAGAAGATCGGTATCGCCATAAATCGAACTAAATATTTTATACATACAGATAATTTATTTGAGAAAAGAGATTGGCAGCCATGGCAAATAAAAAATTTTATTTTATCAGGAGGTAACAGCAAATACAAAAAGAATTTTTCACAACAGGTAAGTTTATTTTAATGGATATTTTACAATATGACGGCAGTTTTGAAGGCTTGCTTACAGCGGTGTTTGATGTGTATGAGTATAAATTTAAAAATCCTTTGATTTATAAAGCCGGTGAATCATCAGCAAGTTTATTTGGCACAACACACATTGTACATTCTTGTAAAGAAAAAAGCGAAAGAGTTTGGAATAAATTAGATACGAAACTTTCAAAAAATTCGCTTAAGCAGGTATATAAAACTTATTTAAGTGAACTAAAGGACATTGAAAATACACTACTTCGTTACATACAATATGTAATTGCCTCTAAATACAATATTGAAAATGATTATGCACATCCTGATGTTTTAATGGTACAGCAAACCAGCAGAAAAGTGGATAGGGAAAAGCATCGCATGGAGGCTTTTGTAAGATTTCAATGCACTAAAGACCAGTTATATTATTCTATCATTCAGCCGGATTTTAATGTAATGCCATTGATAAGCGGTCACTTTGAAAAACGGTATGCTGATCAGCGATGGTTAATTTATGATAGTTTGAGAAAATCGGGGCTGTATTACGATCTGCAAAACGTTCAGGAGGTTTTAATGAAATTTGGTGTAGATACTAATAATAGTGAAGCCCTAAAAGAAATATTTGATGAAAAAGAGGAATTATACCAAACGCTGTGGCAGCAATATTTTAAAAGCGTAAATATTCAGGCAAGAAAAAATTTGAAGTTGCATATACAGCATATGCCAAAAAGATATTGGAAAAACTTGGTAGAGAAAAAGTAAATTACTATGAAGCACAAAAGTGTTAGTGATATAAATCGATTTGTGGAATTTGGATGTAAAATAAAATTGAAATGATTGTTTTTTTACAGAAAGGCATGTCTAACAATAGTGCATAAATATCAAAAATTTAAAACTATTTAATTTGATGGATTTACTTTTTCAGTGGATATAGATATAATGAAGGTTATAATCTAAAAAAAATATTTTTCTTATAAAGAAAATAACACAGCCCCCATTCAAGAGCAAATATGCACAATGATGTGATCACTAAACTTATCATTTGAGGAGTATTGATTATTGACATTAGTCCATTGGTGATTTGTGATATATAATGATTAAACCATCTGGCTCCAACAATCTCAAAAAATAAATAAATAAAAAGCGAGTTCATTCCTAAGATTGTAAAAAATCTAAGATGTTTTTTATGATTTAGCAGATCGATCCACCAGTAACAAATTGATAAACCTAATAAACACCATCCTAAGGAAGCAAGTGTAAAAGACGTTGTGGCAATTCGTTTTATGATCGGGGTAATATTTATTATATCAAGGCTATATCCTGTAACGAGTGTAATTGCTGCCCATACCAGCAAGTTTTTTAATTTACCTTTTTTTGCACTTAATAAAAGCTTTCCACACATTGTTCCTGCAATTGTATGCACAGCAGTTGGTATACAATTGATCGCTACCCAGCCATCATGATTTATTTTATTCATTAGAATCAGATCCATGTAATTTCCAAAATTATGCTGATCAGTAAAGGGATGATCAAACCCGGGAATATGTGTAAACCTGTAAACTATTTCTGTGAGTAATAACAAAAACACACACACTGATGTTTGCGCAATTGCAGACCAACGAAAAATTAAAAATCCAACTAGTGTAGTGAAAGATAATTGTGTAAGCACATCCCACAATTCAAAAGATAATCCATTAGCATGCACTGCATAATCCAAAACTCCGAAAAAAAATAACCATCCGCATCGCTTTAAAGTTTTTTTAAACGATTGAGACCATGGAACACCTTGCTGTTGTTGTTTGTTTAACGAATACGCCAGCGAAACCCCGGCGATAAACATAAATCCCGGCTGTATCAAATCCCAAAAATGCAATCCATGCCATGGATGATGAAAAAACTGTTCAATAAATCCATGCGTAAAAGTGCCTGTCGTTATTTGTGAAAGGTGTTCATATAATCCTGTACTTTCTAATGCAAGTAACACCATAATAAATCCCCGCATAAAATCCAGTGACAACAAACGTTTAGATCCAGCAAGCGTAAGTTTTTTATTTGCCATAAATGATTTTATAAAACTAATATTTTAATTTGGATTGAAATGGCTGTCCATTTTTTCTTGCTAATCAAAAAACTTTATATTTACTTCCCTTAATTATTTCCATGAAAACGGTTGCCGAAGAGATAAAAAAAGTTTTTCTTTCTTATAAAAACGTTCCTGTAAAAGCAATTGAAAAATTGCCGCAATCTGGTGGTGACCGTATTTATTTTAGGATAATAACTGATGAAGGATCCTACATTGCCACTTACAACGAAAATTTAAAAGAGACAAATACTTTTCTAAAATTTTCAGAGCATTTTAAAAAAACTAATTGCCCTGTACCCGAAATGTATACTATAAATGATGAGCGCACCATTTATGTACAACAGGATTTTGGCGACGATTCTTTACTTACAAAGATCGAAGAAAATGGTCATGATGATTCAGTGTATAAATTATTTCAGCAAAGCCTTAAAAAGCTTGCCTGGCTTCAAATTAACGGTCATAAAAATCTTAATTATGATTGGTGCATCACATCAAGAGAATTTGGCAAGCAGGCAATAATAAGCGACCTGCTTTATTTTAAATATTACTTTCTTGATACACTAAAAGTGCCCTATGATAAAGAATTATTAATAGATGATTTTGATGCACTTGGGGCTTATTTATCAAGAGTGGAATATAAATATTTTATGTACCGTGATTTCCAGAGCAGGAATATTATGGTGCAAAACGGCATGGTAAATTTTATAGATTATCAAGGGGGAATGAAAGGAGCTTTACAATATGATGTTGCTTCTCTTTTATGGCAGGCTAAAGCAGATTTGCCGGATACGTGGAAAACAGAATTGCTAATTTATTATATCAGTTGTGTAGAGAATATTTTAAAAAAGCCTGTAGACAAAATGAGGTTTATAAGCCAGTATCACGGTTATGTTTTAATAAGGCTGCTTCAGGTTTTGGGCGCTTATGGCTTTAGAGGTTTGTTTGAAAGAAAAGCACATTTTCTTACCAGTATTCCGCTGGCTTTAAAAAACATGAAATGGTTTATGGAAAATAAACATACAGGTATCGTGTTGCCGGAATTTGAAAGAGTCCTTTCAGTGATAGTGAAGGATGAAGTGATACAACGCTTTGAACCTGTTCAGGCAGATGAAACAACTCCATTAGTAGTGAAAGTAAATAGTTTCTCTTACAAAAAAGGAGGGATACCAAGTGATGAAACAAAAAATGGAGGAGGATTTGTTTTTGATTGCCGTGGGATTTTAAACCCCGGAAGATTTGAAGAGTTCAAAGCATTCAATGGCAGAGATAAATCAGTAAAAGATTTTTTAGAGCAGCAAACAAAGATGCAGGATTTTTTAAACAACGTTTATAATCTTGTTGACATATCTGTTGAAGATTATATCAAAAGAGGTTTCGATTCATTGATGGTAAGTTTTGGTTTCGCCGGTGGTTGTCATCGCAGCGTATATGCTGCAGATGCTTTAGTTCGTCATTTGAGAAATAAGTTTGGCGTAAAAGTTGAACTCAATCATATTGAGCAAAAAATTACAGAGATCAATCCTAAAATTAATGGCTGATGAAAGCAATGATACTGGCGGCAGGTTTAGGAACAAGACTAAAACCCTTTACTGAACAGCATCCCAAAGCGCTGGCTGTAATAAATAAAAAATCTTTATTACAAAGAAATATTGAATACCTGGCATCATTCGGCATAACTGATGTAATCGTAAACGTTCATCACTTTCCCGGCCAGATCATTGATGTGATAAAAAATAATAATGGCTTTGGAAGCAATGTAAGTATCTCAGATGAAAAAGATGAAGTACTTGAAACAGGTGGCGGACTTATAAAGGCCCGGAAATTTTTAGATGGTACCGAACCATTTGTTTTGATGAATGTGGATATCCTAACAGATATGGATCTGGGTAAAATGGCAGAGCAACATGTTGCTTCAAAAGCATTGGCAACATTGGCAGTAACCAATAGAAAGACCAACCGTTATTTTCTTTTTAATGAACTGGAAACTTTATGTGGCTGGAGAAATGATAAAACCGGTGAACAAAAAATAAGCAGGGAGACAACCATTTATGTTCAAAAAGCATTTAGTGGCATACATATAATTTCACCTGCAATTTTTTCTATGATAAAAGCAAAAGGAAAATTTTCAATGGTTCAAGTTTACCTTGATCTTTGTAAAACGAATACTATAGCAGGTTTTGATCACAGCACATCAAAATTTATTGATGTAGGCAAGCCCGAAAGTATTGCAATAGCAGAAGAAATATTTTTATAACTCCCTTCTATCCCGAACCTTCGGGATAGAAGGGCAGGGATGAGGGACTTATTTTTTCTTATCGAACAATTCACTCTTAGCAACAACTTTTACTTTGTCCTTACTCTTTAAACTTTTGCTTACAACATCGTAAGGCCCCGTGATAACTTCATCACCTTCATTTATCCCACTAAGAATTTCTATATAATTTATATCCTGAATGTCTGTGTGCACTGTTACTTTTTTTACCGTTCCATCTTTTTGTAAAATAAAAACAACTTCTTCAAGATCATCTGCACCCGAATTTGATTTATCAGTTGTGCTTACATCCATACTTTTGTCTACATAAGTTTTTGAATTTGTTGTATCATTTTTATCTCTCGTTGTAACTGCATTGATAGGAATGGTTAACCTGTTTTCATGCGTTTTAGTTTGTATATCTGCACTGGCACTCATCCCTGGGCGAAAAGGAAAAGATTTTGGTTTAGTTGGGTCCATCAGGTCCTGGTAAGAATCGGGAAGCAAACGAATGTAAACCTTGTAGTTTGTTACATCTGTTGAGGCCGATGACTGTAATGATGCTGCACCATTATTGCTGCTGGCTATTTGCGTAACTATGCCTTTAAATTTCCTGTTGTTGTATGCATCCACTTCTACAGTTGCGCTATCACCCAAATGAATTTTAGGGATATCATTTTCACCAACATCAACCCTTACTTCAATTTTCCGCAGGTCGGCGATACGCATCATTTCTGTGCCTGCCATCATTGAACTACCCACAACTCTTTCGCCTTTCTTTACATTTAATAAACTTACAACACCTTCCATCGGCGAAACCAAAGTTGCCCGGCTTATATCTTTATTTGCTTTTGATAATGCAGCCTTTGCACTTTGTACGCCGGCCTGGCTTCCGCGAATGCTTTGTTTGGAAGCATTAAAATTTGCCTGTGCAGATTTGTAAGCTGCATCAGCATTATTAAATTCACTTTGAGAAATTACTTTATCATCAAGCAATTGCTTTTGCATATCATACGTTTTCTTAGCCTGGTCAAGCTGTGCTCTCATGGCCTCGATAGATGCGGAACCATTTGCAACCTGCGCCTGCTGCTGGTTTACAATTGCTGATGCCTGGTCTCTTTGTGTGGCATATATATCTGCGTATATGCGTGCAAGCACCTGGCCTTTTTTTACACTGTCGCCTTCTGCAACATATAGTTCAACAATTTCTCCTGAAATATCGGGGCTTAATTTCACTTCTACCTCGGGATACACTTTGCCGCTGGCATTTACTGTTTCTACAATGGTGCGTTTGGTAACTTTTTCTGTGCTCACTTTTACGCCTTCATCTTTGCCAAGCACGCCACTTTTTTTAAGTATCACCAATAAAATAATCAATCCCACTAAAGAAAAGATTATCCATTTTAAAGTTTTATTCATGTAATTTTTTCAAATATTGTATAAATAATTTTTCGATTCCGGCTTCAGTTTTTCATAGCATCATGATGGAGTTTATCCTGAGCTTGTCGAAGGATCGCAATCACTTCATCTTTTAGTTCACCCGGCATCTTAGCCTCCCCTTCTTATCCCTCTCCTATAGAGAGGGACGGTGCATTCTGCAATACCAAACATTATATCTTCCATATCTTCTATAAATCATTGCCGTTCATTTACACGTTGGCAAATTTTAACCAAATAATTTCCTCATCATTCTTCTGCTTCTCCTCCCCCGTTGGGGGAGATAGAGGGGGGCTTTACAACTTCAACCCCTGTCCTTTATAAAATTCCAGCACTTTCATTTTAAAAACATAATCAAATTGGTTAAGCACCAGTTCAAGTTTTGCTCTGAATAAATTATTCTGATCTGTGATTAATTCAAGCGTTGTGAGCATGCCGATATTATATCTTTTGGTCGCAAAGTCAAAACTTTTTTGTGCTGCGGCAACAGACTTCGCAGAAGAATTAAATTTTTCCATCGCAACAATTGCTGCATTGTACGCCTGGTAAATGTCCTGCTTTGTTGTTTTATTATCCAGCTCTTTTTGCAGTTCGAGTGTTGTGATATTTAGTTTGGCTCTTTCGTAGTTAGCTCTTGCAGACCATCCATTAAATATAGGAACAGAAATATTTATGCCGAGAGACTGTCCAAAGTTTTTGTTGAGCTGCGTACCAAATGATGCTGATGTAATGTAGCCGTTTTTACCTCCGTTGGTAAACACGGGGCGTTGTACATCAGTAAAGCCGCCGGTGAGATTACTTATTACAAGACCGCTGGGGATATAACCCGAAAACACCTGCTGATAAACCGGGGCTCTAAAATATCCATAGTTTGTACCTAGGCTAAAATATCCGCCAATAGTAGGATACAACGATCCTCTTGCAGCATTTACATTTGCATTGGCTGCCTTTAATTTAAATTCATTTACTCTTTGTTGGGGCAAATTTGCAATGGCTGAAGCATAAACACTTTCGGGTAAAAGGTTCCCAATATTTTCAATAGGAATGTTTTCGGCAGTCTGATCAACAATGTCAAAAGGCTCGCCTGCATCAATATTCATATAAGCTTTTAATACAAATTTTGCCTGCGTTACATTTCCTCTTGCTGCAATATAATTGGCGCTGTCTCTTGCTACCTGGGCTTCCAGTTCAACAGCATTTAATTCCGGCAAAGCGCCTGCCCTTACCTGCTTTTGTATAATATCTAATTGTGCTATCGATTGCTGCACCTGAACGCCGGCAATGTTTTGCTGTTCCCGGGCAAGCAATATTTGCAGGTATGCATTAGCAACTGTTAGTGCTATATCATTCTTTATTTTTTCTGTGCCCGCTTTTGCTGCTTCCATTTCCCATTGATTGGCAAGAATGGTATTGCGTTTTGAATACCAGTTAAAAATTTCAACACTGCTTTGAAAATTTAAACCTATAGAAAGAAAATTCTGATTCTCTAAAATGCCTGTAGAGGGGTTTTGGGATTTACCAAAACGATAGCCATCATTGTTGCTGAAGTTGGC
>JBKJSX010000071.1:0-5478 GCA_046594375.1 Chitinophagaceae bacterium | reverse complement strand
TTCGAGTATACAAGCGGACAACTTCTTTGCTTTTATTTATGGCGTAGTGAAGGATATTGAAATTTATTACAGCACTTTTTCAACACGTGTTAATTTACCGTCTTCATTACATCCTTCAATTATTACTTTCATTTTTTTAGTGATGTCGTTATTATAAAAAGTTAGAAAAATGCGACGATGTGTTTTGTCGGTAATGACATAAGGATTCCAATATAAAGTTTTGCGGTAATCATTATTGTTTATCTGGTCTGTTTTAGAATAATCAGGAGAATAAAATTCTTTTACAGGAGAATACCCCGGAATGTTAACATAATCAAGCCCCTTGCTTGTTTGATTTGCTGCTGCACCTTTTTTTAAATAAACTGCAATAGCGCCTCCACCACCACCACCAAAGGCACCAAAAAAAGGTGGACTGAAAATTTTTACCATTGCAACATCACTCATCGGGGTATTTTCTATTGCAGAAGCATCTGTTGTTATTTCATTAATAAATAAATCGGTTTTACTTCCCCGCCATGTTATACTCGACTCTGCCCCTCTTGGGCTTACCTGTAAGCCTGCAATCCTGCCCTGCAAATAATTTAATAAGGTTTGAGAAGATAGAAAAGCGGGATCATCTTCAGGAAGAATTACCTTGCTGTCGCCACCTGAAAATAAACCGGAAGTATATTGTTCATCCAAAATTTCCTGCTTGGATTTCTTTCTTCCTGTTATCGTAACTTCTTTTAAAGTTTTTACTTTTTGCAATTCTAAATCACTTAGTTGCTCTTTGTATATTTCAATATTCTTTGCCTGCACAATTGTATCAGGTTTCGATACACTTAATAATAAAAAACTATCAGGTTGTAATGTAAGATTGCTTCTTAATAAATTACTTTTTATTTCAAATATGCCTCTCGATGTGAGCGTTTTATTTTTATCATTATTAAACTGGTAGAAAAATTTTGCCGTGTCATAAAAAATCATATCATTAAAAATAAAATGTCCGTTTGCCGACACAGGGGTATTGAGGACTTCGCGTTTTTTATCTTTCAATTCTATTACTCCATTTATTTCTTTGTTTGCTAAAAGAATTTTTGATAATCCACTTATTTGCCCCTCAATAGAAAGATAATTATCAGGGGTATACAAAATTTTTGGAAATCGGTTTGCCAGTATATTATCCCAATTAAATCTCCGCCAACCATTTGTCATCATCACAAGATCAAGATGATCCTGAACAGAATCTGCATCGCCAGAAAAATAATATCCCGGATTATGTACATAACCTTTTATATCACTTGTAAGCAAAATATTTGAAATAATATTCTCTCCCTTTTGACCAGGGTCAAGATCAACATCTGTAACTGCAACTGAAAGATTGGTGGCAATGGTATCCGGTACGTCAATTTGTAAAACATTTTTTTTTCTCTTACCCATATCTTTTAAAGCTGTATTAAGATCAGTAATAAAAGAAGATACAGGTTGATTTATAAAAGTAATTCTTTCAGCAACAGGTTTTTCATCAGGTGTAAACACTGTTATCTGCACTATGCCTGGGGGTAAATTTTCTAAAGAAATAACACCTGAGGCAGTTTCTGATTTAGCAAGATTTACTTTTGCCCTGTACAAAAGTTGCTGGTTAATTTGTGCTATTACGTAAATAAAAGGGTAGGGCATTGCGGCTTTTGCAGGGCGCCTGATTGTAAATTCAATTTGGTTTGAATTATTGTTTACTTCTATTACAACACCGTTTTGTTTTGCTGCAGGCAGCAATGTTTCATGCAATTTTCCTGTATTGTCTTTCCATTCTGCTTTGTATATAACACCTGCCTGTGGCTGTATTTCAAAACTGCCCATGCCATCGTGCACACTTGCAAAAGATATTATTTTTTTTGCCGCGTTATCTGTTATCACTCCCGAAATATTTACAGGCATGCCCCTGGCATCGGTTGCTTTAAATGCCACCCGTGAATTTACATCCTGCACAAGGTCTCCGCCTTCGGGGAAAAATTGTAAAAAAAATATTGGTTGTGATGGTAATGCCGGAGTAGACTTTTGCGATGATGGGATAGATTTATTATTTACCGGTTTTGTATTGAATATGGTAATTGCTTTTGTAAATAAAAAAGAAGAATCAAAATTCAGCATCCATTTTGTGTATGCCCTTACAAATACAATAGAACTATTTAAATTTAGTGGAATATCAAATGAGCCCGCTGCACCGGAAACAATAACAGGTAAGCTTTTACGCTCCAGCACATTTCCTTTTACATCTAATAATTCTGCATACACCGTTTTACTTACCTGCGATGGGTAGTTCCCTGTAAAAAGATATGCTTTAAACCAAATCGTTTCTCCGGGTGTGTAGGCAGAGCGGTCAAAATGCAAATACATTTTTTCCTGCTTGTATTCCCTGTTAAGTTTTGCAAGCACTGAATCAAAACCCTGTGACTTAGCTGGCAAACTGCAAACAAGAAAGAGTACTACCAGCAGATGTCGAAATGTCTTTATATTATTCATGTATTAAGAAAGTAGTTTTTTATTATTGCACCTGCAGCAATATTATTTTTCCATCCATTGTGGAAGCTATAATATTTTTCTTATTAATTACATTAACAGTATTTACCATCGAATTGTCAATCTTATATGCCCAACTGATTTTTTTTTGTAAAACATCAATAGCGTAAACAACTCCATTGCGTGTGCCAAAAAAAACATTCCCATCTTTTTCAATCAACATAGATGGAGTATGTTCGTAACCGTAGTTAACATTTAGTTTCCATGCGGTTTGCAATTGCCTTCCTGTATTAAAAACCGCCAGCGTATCATTCATTGTTTTGCCATAAATAAATTTACCATCGTGCGAAATCCCAATTGATTCCCGAACGGTAGATTGATTTGTACGCCAAATGGTTTGTCCTGTAATGGCATCTATTGCAGTTAAATATCTGTCAGGGGCAACAATATAAATTATATCATCTTTTATAACGGGGATGCATGCTGCTGGAGAATAATTTTTTACTGCAGATCCGTTACTCCATTTCCAGTTTAACCTGCCTGTATTTTTATTTAGTGAATATAAATATGTATCCCATGCACCAAAGATCACATTGTCATTATAAATAACTGGAGTGCTTACAACAGGTCCGTTCAAGCCATTGAAACTCCATATCTCTTTACCTGATTGCAGATCAATTGCACGAAAATTATGATCACTTCCTCCGATGTAAACAATGTTATTTTCAATTGCAGCACAACCAAGAACAGCAGCGCCTGTCTTTATCTTCCAAATTTCTTTGCCTTTATTGCTTATGCAATAGATATAACCATCTGCACTTCCAAAAACGATTTTATTTTCAGAGAAAGCAGGTGATGAATAAATTGATCCACCGGTTTTAAATGTCCATTTAACCGATCCGTTTTTTAAAGACAATGCAGTAATTGTTCCCTCTTGATTTCCAAAAACAACAAGATCATAGATCACTGCGGGTGTGGAAATAACATTTGCATCTGAACTAAATTTCCACTTAGCTTTTACGTTTGGATACAGATTATTAATGCTGAAATCAGGTCTTGTAAATTTTTTTGCAAGATCATAATTATGTTGTTCCACTTTTACACCTGTCCATTTTTTTGTATCACCCGAAACCGGTTTTCTTTCGGTAAATAAAATTGAATCACTTGTTACATCTACTAAATTATATCCGCCTTCAATTTGTTTTGCCCTAAGATTTGATCGCCCCATTACCCCGGGAATATCCTCAAAATTTAAAGCTTTGTTTTGATGACCATGTCCGCATAAAAATAAAATGGTATTCTTCTTTTTAAACATGTCTATCACTTCATACCAGTTATCCATTTGGTTATCCATAGGGTAGTGGTTTAAAAAGATAACCGGCATTGTAGCCAAAGTGGTGTCAAGAATATTTTTCATCCACGTCATGGCGTCCCGTGGAATGTGACCGTCACTCATCCGAACATAAGGCCCCGATGCGCATGCGATAAAGCGAATACCATTATGATCAAACACAAACCTGTCGCTCCCAAACGTAGAAATAAAACCCATGCCGCCACTTTCACTCCATCCATCATCATGATTGCCTGGGATGATATAGTATGTTGTTTTTAATGAATCAAGAATTTTTTTTGCTCTGGGTATTTCATCATTCGTTCCCAATTCGGTGATGTCGCCTGTTATCACAACAAAGTCAATATCATTTTTACTGTTGATATCACTTACTGTTCTTCGCAGATCTTCTTCGGCTTTTCCATCAGGCGATCCAATATGTGTATCTGAAATAAAGGCAAAGCGAAAAGGTTTTATTTGAGCAACAGCTGCGGCAGAAAAAATGATTGATAAGAAGAGCAGGATTTTTTTCATAAACAAGCAGTGAATTTACAGCATGTTTGCGATTATTAATCATAGTCTTTGGTTAAAAATGCTTTACTTTATTTTTAAAAATATTCCCTTTGAAATTTTATAAAATCACTATTGCCTTCGTCTCGTTATTATTTTTAGCGCAGCTAACAATAGCGCAGTCATATAAAAAATTACATGCCAGAGCAATGCTTGTAGATACCCACAACGATATTATTGAAACATGTTTTAATAAGAAATATAGTTTTGACCAGGACCTGAGAGGAAAGACACATTCCGACCTGCAGCGATTTAAAGAAGGTGGGGTTGATGTGCAGGTTTTTTCTATTTGGTGCGATGGCAAACAAATAAATCCATTTGCGTATGCTAATGTTCAAATGGATAGTTTGTATGCAACTGCTGAGCGCAACCCGGATAAAATAAAAATTGTTCTTACTACTCATGAATTATTAAAAGCAGTTCGCCAAAAAAAAATTGCAGGTATGATTGGTGTTGAAGGCGGGCACATGATGGAGAATGACCTTACTAAATTAGACAGCTTATATAAAAGAGGCGCACGCTATATGACGCTTACATGGAATAACTCAACACCATGGGCAACCTCTGCAATGGAAGAAACAAGAGATAGTTTATTGCATCAGCCCAAAGGCATGAATGATTTTGGAAGAAGCGTGGTAAGGCGAATGAATGAGTTGGGGATGTTGGTAGATATTAGCCATGTTGGCGAACGAACCTTTTGGGATGCTATTAATACAACAAAAAAACCTGTTTTGGTTTCGCATAGCTGCGTATATAATTTATGCCCTGCATTTCGTAATTTAAAAGATGACCAGATTAAGGCGATAGGGAAAAATGGCGGCGTTATACATCTTAATTTTTATTCAGGATTTTTAGATAGTACTTATGATAGAAAAGATGATGCTTTCAACAAAAAACATAAAGCAGAAAGGGATTCTCTTTTAAAGGCGAACCCTGAACCATATTATGCAAATAATTTTTTGTATGCAAAATATAAAGATGAAGTGGAAGCAATGCGTGCGCCTTTTCATTTAATATTCGATCATCTTGCTTACATTATAAATTTGATTGGTATTGATCATGTTGGGCTGGGCTCCGAT
>JBKJSX010000136.1:0-8743 GCA_046594375.1 Chitinophagaceae bacterium | reverse complement strand
CAGCTTTTTATTGGTAATGAGCGAAGAACAAATCCAAAAACTGCGGAGAGTAATGATTGGTATTGAAAAACTTTCCGTGTTTAGTGATAATGAAATAGAAGAGCTTGAAAAAAAATCTGGTAAAAAAAACTAATCCACTCCAATTCTGATATTTAATTTATGTGACCCTGGTCTCCGGGATCACCTTAACTATTACATAATACACGCTTAACAATTTGGTTAAATAACAAGCCTAATCTTGCAGAAGCAATTCATTCTTTTTTGGCAAGAGTTAAATTTTTAGTAGCGTGTCTCTCCTTCCGTCTCCTTTTCTCTACCGGAAATTTTCTTTCTTGTACATAAATAATCCTTCTTCTTTAAAATACGTGTGAGCCTTGATTGTGTTCCATAACAATTACATAACATTACGGTAATGCTGTGGTAACATGCGTTAGGTTCCTTTGTGGAAAATTTAAAACATGCAACTGCAACGTTTACTTTCTATTCTTTTTTTATTAATAATAACTTTTAATTTATCAGCACAGGAAACCACATCAACCATCAGTGGTATTGTTACTGATGATAAAGGAACTCCTGTTTCAGGAGCCTCAGTGTTGATCAATCTACCATCAACCGGCTTTTCAACAGGCTCTCAAACAAACAGCAAAGGTATTTTTGTAATGCCTAACCTAAAGCCCGGAGGTCCGTATATAATTAGTATTTCATTTGTTGGGTTTAAAACTGAAAAAACTGATAACCTGAATTTAATGCTTGGCAACAATCCCGAAATAAATATTAATTTAAAAACAAATAGTTCTTCTTTGCAGGAAGTTGTTGTTGCAGGAGGAAAAAAACTAACAGCCGGAATGAACATCAGTCGTTCACAAATTAATTCATTGCCAACATTGGGAAGAAGCATAAATGATTTTACAAGGCTTACGCCACAATCAAATAACAACTCATTCGCCGGCACAAACTTTAGATATAATAATGTAACTATTGACGGATCTATTAATAACGATGCATTTGGTTTTAGTAATTCTGCAGGTGGTGTAAGTGGTGGTGGCCAGGCAGGAACAGCGGGCTCGGGTACCCGTACCAATCCTTACAGCCTTGATGTAATACAGGAAGTGCAGGTACAAATCGCTCCTTATGATGTTAAGCTCGGAAATTTTACAGGAGGAAGTATAAATGCAGTAACGAAAAGCGGTACAAATGATTTTCATGGTTCTGTTTATGGTTATGGAAGAACCCAGGCATTGGTTGGAAAAAGTGTTGATGGTTTAAAAACAAAGATTGGGTCTGATTACCACGATTATCAATATGGTGCAACGCTTAGCGGACCAATTATGAGAAACAAAGCCTTCTTCATAGTAAACTATGAACAAACACGCAGGCAGGACCCGACTTTTTACAATGTTGGTGATCCCGGTGCAGCAATTACTGCAGCGGAAGGACAACAAATAGTGAACAATCTAAAAACAAAGTATGGATATGATCCGGGAAGTTACCTGGGCAGGTATAAAATTTTCACCAACAGTGACAAGTTTTTTGGCAGACTGGATTTTAAATTGAATAACAGCAATACACTTACTTTAAGAGGAATATATACTAATGGAAGTGGTAACAACTTAGAAAGATCATCTACCAATTTTCAATTTGGTTCATCAGATTTTACTCAGTTTACAAAGAACTATAACCTAACTGCAGAACTAAAAACAAAGTTTAGCAATAGTGTAAACAACCTCTTTAATATTAGCTATATCAATGTTCATGAGTTCAGGACTTTCCCCGGAACTATTTCACCTTACATTGATATTGATAATGGCAGAATTACTTTAGGAACATGGAGAGAAGCTTCTATTTATAACCTCAAACAAAAAACTTTTGAATTAAGCGATAATGTTACTATTATAAAAGGCATCAACAAAATTACTTTGGGAACTCACAATGAATTTTATGATCTTACTTATGGCTTTATAAATTCATACAACGGCAGGATTGAATACAACAGGGGACTACAGAGTTTTTTAAATGATAACCCAAGCCGGATTCGTGGTGCATTCACTACTGATTCAAAATATAACAATGATATTAATGCAATAAGAAACGATCCTCCGAATCCATTTAAAGTTGCACTTACAAGTTTATATGCACAGGATGAGATAAGCGTGAGCAAAAAATTTAAAGTATCGCCCGGCATCCGCTTCGATTATTCTTTTGTGGGTTCACAACCTTACTTAGATCCTGCTTTAGCAACAACTAATTCTGCTGGTTATGTTTCTGCAAACCCAACTTATTCTAATACATCATTTAAAGATCTAACAGGTAAGTTGCCTTCAAGAGTAACTGTATCACCAAGATTAGGATTTACCTATGATGTAAAAGGCAATCAAAAATTTATTATCCGTGGCGGTTCAGGAATATTTACAGGGCGTGTGCCTTTTGCATGGTATGGATATGCTTATACTTTAAATGGTGGCACCTATGGTAATATTGACTGGAATGGAATTGCTTCCGGCACAACTGTTCCATTATCCATAAACCCTCAGGGCTTAAAAGATACTGTTACAAAATATGGCGGCACCAGCAGAAGTGCTACCCGTGAGATTGATGTTTTTGATAACAACTTTAAATTGCCTACTGTATGGAGAAGCAACATTGCAACAGATCTTAAATTCGGTAAAGGTTATAAAGTTACTTTGGATGCGATGTATACGAAAACAATTTATGATGTAAAATATGAGCAGATAAATCTTAAAGATTCGGTAGCCTATTTTTCAACAGGCCCAACAAAAACACCTGTGTATATTGGTGGAAAATATAATAGCAACTTCTCAAACATTTTTTATTTAACCAATACCAAAGAGGGTTACCGTTACAATCTTACTGCACAAATTTCCAAGACAAGCAATAATATAAAAATGGGATCACACCTGTTTAACATGAACTGGAGCCTTGCCTATACTTATGGCATGAGTAAAGATGTTACTAACGGTATCCGCAATTCATGGCAAAGCAGCTATGAGGTAAATCCATCAATTGTTCCAAGCAATTCTCAGTTAGCATATTCTAATTTCGATCTTCGCAACCGCATAGTTGCAACATGGACCGGCAGCATGGCATGGAACTCTACTAATACAACTTCTCTTGCATTCTTTTATTCAGGTCAATCAGGTGCTCCCTATAGTTTAATTTATCAATCTGCCCCTTTTGGAAATGGTGCAAATGCACCACTGCCCTACATTCCCGCAAATCAATCTGATATTAATCTTATTGATAAAAAAGATGCTGCAGGTAATGTTACTTACAGTGCAGCAAACCAATGGAACGATCTTAATAACTTTATTGAAGGAGATAAATATTTAAAAACAAGAAGAGGGCAATACGCTGAAAGAAATGGATTGCATACAACTTTTGTTAACGATCTTGATATGAAACTTATGCATGAATTTAAATTAAGCAGGAACAATAAGTCTAACACTTTGCAGGTAAGCCTGGATATTTTTAATGTGCTTAATTTATTAAACAATGATTGGGGTCATGTAACGTTTGTTACCAATCTTAATAACTATACTGTAAACTTTTTAAAGTTTGTAAATGATGCTAACGGTAAAAAAGTAGGAGCGCCTGCAACCGGGTATATGCCTACATTTAATTTTGTTAAGCCCTCAGGTATAGACAATCATTATTATACACTTGATCCTATTAACTCTCGTTGGCAGGGACAGTTAGGAATAAAATATAATTTTTAAAGCACCTGATAATTAAAAAAATTCTTTAAGTGGCACCATCTGCAAAAACTGCAGGTGGTTCTTTATTTGGCACATTTTTTATATTACTTTGTATAATTAAAACTATAATCATGGACGATAAATCAAAAAAATCTCACACAGATGATCACAACCAGTTGCCTTCTGATGAGGTTACAAGAAATAAAATTGATAAACACCTCAGCGATATTGCCGATACTATATCAGAAGAAGATATAAAAAATATCAATACTGTTACCGGTGCAGAAAATAATCCGGCTGAAACAGATAAACATACTGATGAAGAAAATGAAATCGAGGATAATAAAGACGATGAAGACGATGAGGAGCTTGATAAGGAAGCCCCTACTCCATGGGAAATTTCTGGCGGATAATATTATCGTGTACTCTGCAGTGTAAACCCAAAACTGCTTCCTACATCCACCTTACTGCGAACATGCATGGTTTGTCCATGCACTTCAACGATATGTTTGCAAATAGAAAGACCTAATCCGCTGCCGCCAATTTTCCTTGTCCGGGCAAGATCGGTTCGGTAAAACCTTTCGAATATCCTGGGCAGATGTTCCTCAGAGATACCATCACCATCATCGGTTATTTCTATTAAAATTCTTTTGTCCTCGATACGGTATGCGCTGCCTTGAACAATGCCATTTTGTTTACCATATTTAATAGCATTATCTACAAGGTTAATGAGCACTTGCCTTATCTTTTCTTTATCCGCGTATACAGTTAATGGCAATTCGCAACCTCTTTTTATGGAACAATTTATTTGCTTTTCTTCTGCAATTATTGATAGGGTTTCAAACACATCTTCGATAAGATCCTGTATCACAAAATTTTGTTTATACAATAATTGCTCACCACTTTCCAGCCTGCTTATCTCATCAAGATCATTAATAAGATTTACAAGCCGGGTTACATTCTTTGCTGCATTGCCTAAAAATTTTTTATTTACTTCGGGTTTATCAATTGCCCCGTTTATGAGTGTATCAATATATCCCTGTATCGCAAAAACAGGTGTCTTTAATTCGTGAGATAAATTCAACAGAAACTCTTTTCTAAAAATTTCATTCTCTTTTAATACCTCTATTTCTTCTTTATGATGTTCTGCCCACACCTCAACATCTTGCTTTACTTCGTCAATACTTTTTTGTGGTAAGATATTGTTGTAATAAAATTCTTCCTTTTTAGTTGCCTTTGTTTGATAAATAAGTTTATAAATAAGTTTAAGCTTGCGATAGATAAACCGACGCAACATAAATGCGATCAATAAATAAGAAAGAATATAAAATCCTGCAACCGCTATGCCGATAACTGTCCAGCTTTCATGATATAAATATCCCGTTACTCCAACAACTATAGCCAGTGGCAAAGCCGTAAGCGCTGCAATTTGTTGTGACGAAAAATTTTTACCGGAAAACATTAACTCAATTTACAACTCAAATTTATACCCAACGCCTTTTACTGTGGTAATACAATCCACGCCAAGCTTCTGTCGTATTTTTCTTATATGCACGTCAATAGTACGATCGCCTACAATTACTTCGGTTCCCCAAACCTTATCTAATATTTCATTTCGTAAAAAAACTTTACCTGCTTTTGAAGCAAGTAATGCTAGTAATTCAAATTCTTTTCTGGCAAGTATTACGGGGATATCTTTATAAGTAACCTTATACTTTTCTCTGTCAATTATAAGCCCTTCTACCTGAGAAATATTTCCTGGCTTGGTTACTCTTCTAAACAATGCGTTAACCTTACTTACTAAAACTTTAGGACTTATAGGCTTTGTGATATAATCATCGGCTCCTGTTTCAAGCCCTTTTATCTCTGTACCCTCATCACTTAATGCGGATAAAAAAATTATAACAGTATCTTTAAACTGAGGCTGGAGCCGCAAAATTTTACATACTTCAATTCCATTCTTTCCCGGCATCATCACATCAAGAATGATCATAGAAGGAAGATGCTTTTTGGCAAGGTCAACTGCTTCATTTCCATTTTTGGCACATATAACTTCGTATCCTTCGGCAGAAAGATTATAGCTTACAATCTCTAAAATATCAGGCTCATCATCTGCTAATAATATTTTGCCGGGATTGCTCATCAATGTGTTTTGGCAAACCTATATTAATTTATTGTTACCAACTACGCAAGTTAATTTAGTTTACAATTTCTTAATATAACAAAACCCTCAAAATTATAATTTGCTGAAAATGCGTTCCTGATTATTAAATATCCTACCCTTCTTTTATTCTCATAATTGCATCTTACGGGTACTATGTATGTTTTTATTAACTTCATAAGAAATAATTATAAAGCTCTTCCATTAAAATGAAACAAATCTTTTACCTGTTACTCTTTGTAATTTTTCTTTCTTACTCATCCATAGCCCAACTGCGAATTATTACAGGTAAAGTGATTGATGCGAAAACAGGTTTGCCACTTTCCTCATGCAGTGTATATGGTCTTCATTCAGGCAATGGAGTTATAACAGATGAAGATGGAAGTTACAGTTTTACGATCTCTAATAAAATTGATTCCCTTGGTATTTCGATGGTTGGTTATACACCGGTGTTTAAAGCTATTACAAAAGAAAAAACGCAGACAATAAATTTTGAAGTTTCACCTGCCGCCGGCTCAATGAGTGAGGTAGCCATTTCAGCAAAATCAAAATATACGAGGGCACAGCGGCTTGTGCGGCTTGTAATAAAAAATAAACCGAAGCATAACGTATATGATAAGAACAATTTCCAGGCACGTGTGTATGATAAGGTTGAGCTCGACGTAAAAAATGTGGCAGAAAGGATTGAAAAAAGCAAGCTGCTTAAACCACTTGCTTTTGTATTAGCGCACATGGACAGCACTACTGATAAACAAAAATATTTACCGGTTTATTTATCAGAAACAATTGCAGATTTCTATTACAAAAGAAATCCGGAAACGGAACGTTATGATTACAACTCAACTATTAGCCCGGGATTTGAAAACCAATCAATTCTTACTTACATTGATGGGCTCTACAAAAAAATAAATATTTATGACAATCTGATAAAACTTGTCGACATAAATTTTATAAGCCCCATCGCTGATAATGCTTTAAACCTTTACAACTATACCATCAATGATACCATGCTGATAGATGGGCACCAGTGCATCCAGGTTCAGTTTTCGCAGATACAATATGGCACCAATACTTTCAATGGTTTTATGTGGATTGTTGATACAACCTATGCAATAAAATCTATGACGATGCACATGGATAAAAGCGCCACCATCAATTTTGTAAACAAGTTTGAGATTACACAAAACTTTGAATTAGCAGATGATAAATTTCTGCCGTCAAAAAATATTTTATTCATTGATATCAATATTCCTGCAATGAAAAAGTTAGGAGTTATAGCAAAGAAGACAACGCTGTTTCAGAACTTTATTTTTAATAATCCTTTGATCGATACTTTTTTCAATAAAAAATTAAAAGATATTACTTCGGTTTCAAAAATATCAAACGACCCCTCGTATTGGACTGACAAACGTTTTGAGCCACTGAGTAATTCTGAGCAATTTGTTTACACGTTGATGGACACAATTACCAAAATTCCGGCGGTAATAAAATACACTAAAATAGTTGACGGGTTAACCAGCGGCTATTACACTGTTGGAAATATTGATATTGGCTACATCTGGAACTTTTATACAAACGATATAGTAGAGGGCAACAGGTTTAATATAGGCGCTAAAACAAACTGGCATTTTAATAAAAATATCCAATTTAAAAGTTATGTAGGCACTTCTACAAAAGATAAAAAATTCCGTTATTTATTTGGATCAATATTCGTTTTAGATCGTAAACAATGGAGCACTTTACATGCTTCGTACAGCAGCGATATCTTTTCATCTTACAATAATGATGATGATATAGATGAGAATTCTCTTTTTGCTACCTTGATAAAAAGGATAAGGCATACAACAAGGTTAGTGAATAATAAACAGGCAGATATTTTTTACAATAAATTTTTTGCAAACGGATTTGGGATAAAGATGGAAGCAAGGTCTTCTACTTTAACTCCCTATTTCAACATCTATTACACGCACGATAATTTTATCCCTTACATTGTAACCAAACCGGGGTTTAACAGCAATTATAAAAGCAACGAGTTGTCGTTTACATTGAGGTATGTGTACAAAGAAAAATTTATTACCCAGCATTTCCGCAGGGGAAGTTTAGGAAGTAATTACCCGGAAATAAATCTTACTTACACCAAAGGTTTAAAAATTGATAACGGAATATTTAAAAGTGATTTTAGTTATAACAAATGGAAAATAAATATTCAACACGATTTTTCTGATGGACGATTAGGTCAATTGTCTTACACATTGCAGGCAGGCATTACAAAAGGCATTTTGCCGATAGTATTGCTTGATGTACAAAAAGGAAATGACACTTACTATTACAGTAACTATTCATTCAACAACATGAACCGGTATGAATTTGTTGCTGATAAATATGCAAGCCTGATGTTGCAGCAAAACTTTGGCGCTTTCCCTTTCAATCACATTCCTGCCATTAAAAAATTAAAATGGAGATCGGTTGTAACATTTAAAGGAGTGATAGGTGATATGACGGAAGCCAATAAAATTGCCAACGGATTTTATGATACCAACATAGATTATCATTTTACCATACCTAATAAAACACCATACATGGAAGCAGGTGTAGGGGTAGAAAATATTTTTAAACTTTTAAGAATAGATGCGATCTGGAGATTGAATTACCTGCAGAATAAAAATATACCTACAATTGGAATTTTAGGAAGTGTGCAGTTTAAATTTTAGCCCACCACAGCCCCCTCTAAATCTCCCCCCTTGGGGGAGACTTAAAATCCAGTTTATTTAATTTATAATAATCTCTCACATTCCATCCCTATAATTCATAAATCGAATTATTTCTCGCCTTAATCCAAAGATTTAAATACTTTATTGATTTGTACAGT
>JBKJSX010000171.1:0-2626 GCA_046594375.1 Chitinophagaceae bacterium | reverse complement strand
GCCTGGCAAAGGTGGCAGCCATACCCGAACCACGGCCGTTAGCCCCAATTACAGCAACCCGGATATGATCATTGGCACCTATAATTCTTCGGTAACTTTTAGCTGTGAAACTTGAACTAACGCCACCTAACGCAAGGGCTGCAGAACTGCCGGCAATATTTTTAATAAACCTTCTTCTTGAATTTTTCATATACCAGTTTTTTTAATGAAGTTCTTTGATCTTTATATTTCCGAATGTAACCTTATCCCCATCCGCCTGCAACAAAATTGGTGAAGAAGAAGCTTCTGCAAATCCCTGTGTAGTTTTGAATTTGCTTTTTGCAAAAGCTTCACCATTTATTTATAAAGATAATACATCAGGTATGCTGGCATTTGCTTTTCGCCCTTAAGGAATAAATGGAACAAAAAAAAGCACACATTTATTTGTGATATTGAATTCGATAGATCGTTCCTTTTGCATCATCTGAAACATAGATGGATCCGTCTGGCGCCTGTGCTAAGCCACAAGGTTTATGCTGGCTTGTGCCGGTTGTAAAATTATCTGCAAAAATTTCCCACTCTCCTGAGGGCTTACCACTCTTAAAAGGAACAAAAGCTACGAGATACCCTTTTTGCAATTCCGGCGATTTTCCATGAAATGCAATGAAGGCACCGTTTGTATATTTCTTCGGGAACATGTTACCTGTGTAGAATAATAAACCATTGGGTGCAAGATGCGCCGGAAAAGCAACTACCGGATCCAGTGCTTTTACAATACCTTCTTTTTTGCCATCGCCACCATATTCAGGAGAAAGTATTTTCTTATGCTGATACTGATCGTAGTACACATAAGGCCAGCCGCCATCATCACCTTTATGCACTTCGTACATTGTTTCTGCAGGCACCAGTTTACTTTGTTCTGCAGTAAAATATTCAGGGTAAATATCATGCAGTTGATCCCTGTTATGCTGCGTCACAAATAAAGAATTTGTTTTGCTGTTCCAGTCCAGCCCCACTACATTTTTAAAACCAGTGGCATAATGAATACCATCTTTATACTGCTGGTTCATCTTATCAGTTTTAAACTGCCAGATACCGCCAACCGAATCAAGCAGCGGGCAGGGATTGGGAGCCTGTTTTGACTTCGGATCAATAAGACAGGCGTTAAGATAAGACCCAATGTTTACATAGATATTACCCCTGTCATCAACCACGATAGATTTTGAATTATCTTTTTTCCGGTTTACCAAACCCGCAATAATTTTTTCCGGTTCATTGGGATGGATTACCTCGCCGTTATTGTTTAATTTATAGCGATACACATCATCGTTTGAAGAAACATATAAATAATCGTTCTTTATGTATATGCCGGTGCCGGGATAATCACCAAATGCCATACGCTCCTCAAAAATTCCTCCTCCGTTTTTATTTTTTAAATAAATAATTCCTTTTCCGTCTTTTAATTTGGACAGCTTAACGTAAAGACCACCTTTTTTGTTAATCGCTATATGCCTTGCACCCTGGAGACCCTCAGCAACAATAGTAGCAGTAAATCCAGGGGGAAGTTGCAGTTCTGCATGCAAAGAGGTATCAATGTTTTTTATAGCAGATGTAAAAGAGGTTTGACCAAATGCAACTTGTGTTAAAGCGAAAAACGCTATGCAAAGACCTGCTTCAAAAATTAATTTTTTCATAAAGCATATTAGTAAGGGGTAAAGGTAATAATTTGAGTAATTAATGAAACAGTGGAAAAACACAACTATAGAATGAATTTATTTTTAATGAACCGAACTTTATGGCTTCTATAATTGCGTAAATTAAAATAACACTTCGGCAAAAAATAATTATTAAGTATACTTCGCAAAGAGATAAAATTAGTGACTTTAGTTTTTGTTCAGGAGCTCAAAAAAAAATTCCAACTCACTGTTTAACTCTTGGCAGTATAGCTGTAAACAACCTTTGCAAAATTTTTACCTACTCCTGTCAAAGTATTTTAATCTTAATATTGCGGAAAGCTACCTCATGCCCGTGATCCTGGAAAGCTATTTTTCCATTTGGAGAAGTCATAAAGTTTGACCAGGTTTTAAACTTACTGTTTGAAACCATATTTTTCCATTCATCGCTTCCGCATTGTGTATCCAATGTTTTTATTCCATTAAAATAAAAAGTAAGGTGCCCTTTATTTTGAATTATTCTTGCATGGTTCCACTCCCCTGCCGGCTTAGGTTTTGATAGTGCGGCATTACCATACATATCGTATAATAAACCTGCGAGATGGTTTTCTTTTTTATTATCGCTAGCTTTTATATTATCAAGTACCTGCATTTCAGCACCTGTATTATAGGTGTCGTGAAACCTGGGATCTTCTTTTATGTCGAAAATAATTCCGCTGTTTCCGCCTTCAGAAATTTTCCAATCTGCTGTAAACTCATAATTTTCGTATTCACTATTCGCCACTATATCACCAAAATTATCTTTATCTTTTAATTTAGGATCCATCATAAGTGCCCCGTCCACCACCGTCCAATTTTTAGTTACTGAATTTTTATTGTAGCTATGCCATCCGTTTGTTGACTTGCCGTCGAACAATAATACCCATCCGTTATTTTTTTCTTTTTGAGTTAACGTGTTATATTCTCCGCTTACT
>JBKJSX010000078.1:0-8846 GCA_046594375.1 Chitinophagaceae bacterium | reverse complement strand
TGCTGGACATATAGCAAGAAAATTATCCTCCTCATCTTTCTCAATAACAACTGTATAATTAAATACTTGCATTTTGAATATTTTTTGTTCTTAAAAGATAAGTCTAATTTATTTTCTCCTTATCAACGGATTATTTAATCCGTTTACAATATTATCAACTACAATAAAATCTTTTAGCTTGCTGAATAGTTGTGTGAGCGTTTTAAAGCCGTAAGTACGCGAATCAAAACTGGGATCTAACTTTCGTAAGTTCAATCCCATTGTGGAAACATATACTTCGTTGCTTTCACTGGCGCTCATGTCAAAAGCTTTATTGATAAGCCTCGTATCCACGGCAATTTTTTCTTTTTTGTGAATTACTTTCTTTTCTTCCTCCGGCTCAATTTTGGTTTCCAGATTTTCAACATGAGTAAATATTTCACACGATTTTACAAATGCATTGGGTGTTTTTTTCTCGCCGATGCCCATAACAAAAACGCCGTCTTCTCTTATTCGTTTTGCAAGCCCGGTATAATCGCTGTCGCTGCTTACAATGCAAAACCCATCAACTAAATTATCATGCAGAATATCCATCGCATCAATTATCAATGCACTGTCAGTTGAATTTTTCCCTGTTGTGTAGGAAAATTTTTGAATGGGGTTAAAAGCCATTTCATTCAATTGCGATTTCCATGAGTTCATGTGTGGAGTGGTCCAGTCGCCATAAACCCTGCGTATGGTAACCTTGCCATATTTTGATGCTTCTTCTAAAACAAGATTGAGCAAACGCGGTTGCGCATTATCGCCGTCAACCAGCAAAGCAATTCTGTTCATTTTTGTTTCCATTGTATTGTAAAGCTATTGTTTTAAATATTTACTGCATTACCCTGAAATATTTTATCCATGGTCCAATTGCTGTTTTGTATTGCTTCGCCATCACTCTTGTAATTTGTGCAATGTGAGTAAGATCATGAATTGTCCAGGTAGATAACATTTGTTTCACAGTAACATCCCCAAATTCTGGATGGATGCCGGTTTTATTAAGATCGTCTTCTGTGAGATTAAGGCTTTTTAATTTTTGCAAGTTTTCTTTTCTCAGCAAAGTAAATTCTGATAAAAGTTGTTGCAGGCTTTTTCCTTCACTTTCTTTAAACTGCGCAAAGCGATCGTAAGAAATAAATTTTTTATCTTCTTTGTGTAAAATAATTTCCAGTCTTGGCATCCAGTCTGTTTGTTCTCCATGAATAAGATGCCCTACAATATCGTAAGGGCTCCACGTATCATCACCTTCATTGTTCACTATCCAATCATCAGATAATCCGGAAAGCAAATCCTCCAAAATCTTTGGAGTTCTTTCCAGTACGTTCGTTGTTTTATTAAGGTCGAATTTCATTTTTATTTCTAAAATAAGTTATTTCTATATAGCTTACTCTAAATTTACTACTACTAAACTAAAACTTTATGAGATATTTTTTTGTGTTGGCATCAGCATTAATTTTTCTTTCTTCCTGTAAAGACAATGGCACTTCTGCAAAAAAAGAAGTGAAGCAATATACCATTGAACAGTTTTACAAAACCAAAAATATAAGCGGAGGTTTTTTCAATAAAGACGAAACTAAAATTGCAGTTAACAACAACCAGACAGGTATTTACAATGTGTATGAAATTGATCTTGCTGATACCAGCATGAAGCCCGTAACAAATTCTGCCAAAGAATCTTTATTTGTAAATGATTATGTTTCCGGTACCGATAATATTATTTATTCTGCAGACCGGGGAGGAAATGAGAATAGTCACTTGTACCTTCTGCATCCGGGAGATAGCGCTAAAGATCTTACACCGGGAGCAAAAGAGAAAACTCAATTTTCCGGTTGGAACAAAGCACACACGATACTGTATTATAACAGTAATAAAAGAGATCCCAAATATTTTGACTTGTATAAAATGGATACCGCAACATGGTCTTCAAACATGATATATAAAAATGACAGCGGCTACAACATTGATAATATTTCTTTTAACGAACAATACGTTCTCTTAACTAAAACAATTACAACCGATGCCGATGAAATGTATTTATTTGATGTGGCATCAAAGCAAATAAAAAAAATTTCTACCGATGCCGATGCTGCTTATTCATCGGCTGCATTCGATCTGAATGATTCTGCATTTTATTATACCACCAACGAAGGGAAAGAATTTACTTATTTGATGAAATACAATATTGCCAGTGGTAAAAAAGAAAAAATTTTTGAAACCACCTGGGATGTGGCTTACATGTACCTGAGTGAAAATGGAAAGTACAGAGTTATCGGAATAAATGAGGATGGCAGAAATAAGGTTTTGCTTTTTGATCATGCAACAGGTGCAGCAGTAAAATTTCCTGAAATAACTGATGGTGATGTGCAGGGTGTAACGATAAGCATGAGTGAAAAAAATATGATACTTACTGTTGGCAGCGATAAAAGCCCTTACAATTTGTGGCTTTATAATTTTGATTCGCAGAAACTAAAACAGGTAACCAATACTTTAAATGCAGAGATAAATGCTGATGACCTTGCAAAATCAGAAGTGGTACGTTTTAAATCATTTGACGGTGTGGACGTCCCTGCCATTTATTATCATCCATTAACAGCCTCAAAAGATAAACCTGTGCCTGCCTTGGTATGGGTACATGGCGGTCCTGGCGGACAATCACGGGTTGGCTATTCGCAAAGTGCACAATATTTTTTAAATCACGGCTATGCAATTTTGATGGTGAACAACAGGGGCAGCAGCGGTTACGGAAAAACCTTTCATTCAATGGACGATCGTGATCACGGAGATAAAGACCTTAAAGATTGCGTGTATGGAAAAAGATGGCTTGCGCAACAGGAGTATATTGATTCAACAAAAATCGGCATCTATGGGGGAAGTTATGGAGGCTTTATTTCTCTTGCCGGCATTATACAATATCCTAACGAATTTAAAATTGGGGTAGATCTTTATGGCGTTGCCAACTGGCCACGTACATTAAAAAATATTCCACCTTATTGGGAAAGTTTCCGCAAGGCTTTATACCGCGAAATGGGTGACCCTTACACTACTGATTCGGTAAGGTTACGAAACATCTCTCCCCTATTTAATACTGAAAAAATTAAAACACCATTGCTGGTTTTGCAAGGCACTAATGACCCACGAGTATTGCAAAAAGAAAGTGATGAAATTGTTGCAGGCGCCAAAAAGAATGGAACACCTGTGGAGTATGTTTTATTCCCTGATGAAGGGCATGGTTTTATAAAGAAAGAAAACCAGATGAAAGCTGCAGAAACGACACTGAAATTTTTAGATAAATATTTAAAGGATCCACAGAAATCAGGATTGAATTAAATCACCTCCTGAAATTTTTTACCAACTCAAAATGTTTAATAATCAATGTTAATTTAAAATGAAAAACTCGTCTTGCTTTTTCCTGAGATAAAAATGAGGAGTGAACATGGGGAATTAAGAAATTTGACCAGCATCAGTTGGTGTCTACCCCCCGCTGAAATCATGAGCTACAATTTTATATGCACGTCTTTGGACCACCTACAACAATTATTTTTTTGTGTTTACCTTTTGTAAATATTTAATGTATTTGGCTCTGGTATGCAGTAAATTTGTTGCACTTAACCAATTTTACTTTAATGGCTCTGATTGATATAAAGCTTCCAAAATCGATTGCCAGGGCTCTTAACTTGCCGGTCAGTTCACCCAGGCGTCAGCAGCTTAAGGTTTTAAGGAAGATGTTGAGGAAGGCTCGCTTTACAGAGTTTGGTCAAAAGTATATGTTTGATGAGATCCTATTGAGCAAGCATGTGGGAAAGATATTCCAGGAAGCAGTTCCTACTTACAATTACAGTAAAATTTTTAAAGAATGGTGGTACAAAACATTAGAAGGAAAGCCTGATGTTTGCTGGCCGGGTATAATAAAACTTTTTGCGCTAAGCAGCGGCACCAGCGAGTCTGCGAGTAAATATATTCCCATAACAAAAGACCTTATCCGTTCCAACAACATTACAAGTATTCGCCACCTGCTAACACTGGCAACTTATTCTAATGTGCCCAAGAGAACTTCGTTTAGTAAAGGATGGTTGTTGTTAGGTGGCAGTACACAGTTACAGAAAACAGCAACTTATTTTGCCGGCGACCTCAGTGGCATACAGGCAAAAAATCTTCCCTTCTGGTTTCAGGGATTGTATAAGCCCGGCAAAAAAATATCACAGGAAAAAGACTGGGCAAAAAAATTAGATGAAATTGTTGAAAAGGCCCCGGAGTGGGATATTGCCTTTTTGGTTGGAGTGCCTGCATGGGTACAACTCTGTATGGAAAAAATTATTGAGCGCTACGATCTTAAAAATATTCATGAGATGTGGCCTAACCTCGCTTTTTATGTGCACGGCGGTGTTGCGATGGAGCCCTATAAAAGAGGGTTTAAAAAATTGCTTGGAAAACCGATCACTTACATTGAAACGTATCTTGCCAGCGAAGGCTTTTTGGCTTATCAAAACAGGCAGGATGCAAAGGGTTTAAAGCTTGCTCTGAACAATAATATCTTTTTTGAGTTTGTTCCGTTTGATGATGACAATTTTGACGCTGAAGGCAACATGATCGATAACCCCAACGCTTTAATGATACATGAAGTAGAAGAAGGAAAAGATTATGCAATTCTGATAAGCACCAATGGAGGAACATGGCGTTACCTTATCGGTGATACGGTTCGGTTTGTTGATATTGAAAAAAGTGAAATAATTATTACTGGTAGAACAAAACATTTTTTGAGCCTTGTAGGTGAGCACCTGAGTGTAGATAATATGAACAAGGCTATTGAATTGGTAAGCGAAGAATTGAAAATATGTATTCCTGAATTTACTGTTGCGGGTGTGCCTCACGGTTCGTTTTTTGCTCATCAATGGTACATTGCCACAGATGATAAAGTAAACAGTGAAGAGCTTAAGATACGGATCGACAATAAATTGAAAGAGCTGAATGATGATTACGAGGTAGAAAGAAAGCATGCCTTAAAAGAAGTTTTTGTTGATGTACTTAGTGAGCAAACCTTTTTAAATTTTATGAAAGCAAAAGGAAAACTTGGGGGGCAACATAAATTTCCAAGAGTATTAAAAGGGAAGATGCTGGAAGATTGGCAAAAGTATTTAAAAGGCGCTGCTGTTAAATAATATTGTGTGTCGCAATGGTGAAGCTGCAAATAATTTTATTATTGTAGTTTTAATCAGCGACATTTTTTTTTAAAATCTTACAATGGCAGAAATAGTACAAGCAATAATAAAAGGTTTTTTAATGGGGCTTTTGCTTGTTATTTCTGTAGGTCCGGTAATTTTCACCATTATAAAACAAAGCATCAATAACGGTAAGGAAGGCGGCTTTAGTTTTGTTGCCGGTGTTTGGGTAAGCGACCTGGTGTGGGTAGTGTTGAGTAACCTTTTCTCTGAATTTGTAACAACCCTTCTTGATTTTAAAAAACCTATTGGTATTGCGGGTAGTATTTTTTTAATAAGCATGGGCGTGTTCTATTTGTTTTTTAAAAAAGTAAAGCTACATCCGAAGGATATTAATTTACCTCCACTTCAGGGAAGCGATCATTTAAAACTTGCATTGCAGGGCTTTTTGGTTAACACGCTTAACCCTGGCGTAATCGCATTCTGGCTAACATCCGTAACCGCAATTGCAATAACACATACCATAAAAGAAAGAATAATAATTTTTGGAACCTGCCTTCTTATCAACATGAGCGCTGATGTTGGCAAAGTAGTACTTGCAGGAAAACTCAGATCAAAACTTACCATACATAATATCAGGCTGATCAACCGTGTCTCGGGATTTATTTTGCTCTGTTTTGGAACTTTTTTATTTATGGGCGTAGTATTTTTTATGAAAAAACATCAATAGACTTTTTAAAAAATGAAAAGTACTTTTCTCTTTTTTGCCTCATTATTTAGTTATGCTTTATGCTTATCACAGCCTTCTGATTTTATTGTTCTGAAAAAAGACACTCGTACCATAAAAAGTTTTTTTGCAGGAAGTTTGATAGGGTTTGAAACAGACGGAGGTTTTTATTCAGGAAAGATAACAGCGGTTAAAAAAGATTCTCTTTTTATTAATCAATATGATGTAAGGCAGGTGCCTACAAACCTTGGCGTTTATGTTTTAGATACGGTGGCTGTGTACCGGCTTAAGTTTAATTACAAAGAAATAGGTAAAATAGAAAATCAAAAGCGAAAGGGATTTAATTGGGCCGCCAGCGGAGGTAGCTTGTTAGGAGGAGGTATTTTAATAACAGCCGTAGGACTTGGTACATGGGTATTTACAAAACCGGGAACCCAATATCATGCAAGCCCCGCACTCGTTATTGGTGGCGCCGCATTAGCCGGTACCGGATATTTATTATTAAAGTCAAACGGAAATTATTATGCCATTGGTAAAAAATATCGGTTGGAATATATAAAAGTGAAATAGTAAAGTTTTCATATTGCCCGTAATTTGGCTAAATCCTGCATCATAATTTCATCACATATGGAATCTTTAAAAATTACTTATTGTTTTTTATCTCATAAAGTTCTGCAAGCTCAATAAGTTGGAAAACATTTTGGATTTTAAGTTTTTCAAAAATTCTGGCTTTGTAGGTACCGGTGGTAGAGCTTTTTATATTTAATAAAGCTGAAATTTCACCAACAGCTTTGCCTTCCATTAGTAAATTAGTTATTTCGAATTCCCGGTCGGAAAGAGTGGAAAATGGATTATTAAATTCACTGCCTGGTTTTTCTTTTAATACAGATTCAATAAATTTATTACTGAAGTATTTCATGTTGTTAAGTATATGATCAACAGCTTTTTTAAGTTCCTCTATCGGCGCATCCTTTGATACAAATCCCATGGCGCCTGCCTGTAAAAATCTTTTAGCATACATACCTTCTGAATTCATAGAAAATATCAACACCTTGCAATCCAACTTATCGTTTAAAATAGATTTAAGAAGATCAAAACTATTTGTATCAGGCATTTGTATATCCAGCATAACCAAATCATAATTCTTATCCTGTATTTTTTGGTACGCTTCTTTGCCGTTTTCGGCTTCATCAATTTCGCAAGGATTGTATTCAGCAGAAAGCCAGAATTTTATTCCTGATCTAACGATCGCATGATCATCTATTAGTAGAAAATTTTTCATTAAGGGGTAGATTTTAAGTTAGCATTTGGGTTGCAAAAATTTATACATTATCAGCAATATTAAAATAACGATGTAATACGATAATTATTCTATCAGTATCCTATTTTTCATTTACATCCTGTAACGGAAAAGTAACAACTATTAAACAGCCTTTTCCCGGCTGGGAAATCACATTCATTTTTCCATTTAACAGCTCTGCCCTGCTTTGAATGTTATTAAATCCTATTCCCCTGCGCCTGGCAGTAACATTAAATCCCTGCCCATCATCCCTTATTGAAAGCGTGATCTGGTTGTTCTCATAATGGATATTGATGTTTACATTTTTTGCCTGCGCATGTTTAAGAATATTATTTAGATGCTCCTGTATAATGCGGTAAACATTTAATTGCTGAATATCAGTAAATGCGTCAGCATGTTCATTATCAATTTTGTAACTGAAGTTTATTGCAGTTGCCAATTTTATAGGCTCTGCAAGATCTTTTATTACTTCTGAAAAACTATCTGCATCTATTAACGGAGGAACCAGTGAACTTGAAAGTTTCCTTATCTCCTCAATACACTTAGATAAATTTTCAACAGAACGATTGATCATCTCATCTTTAATTGCGGGGTTTACTGATGCTGCATTCAGATACAGCTTGATGGCGGTAAGCAATTGGTTTATATTATCGTGTAACTCTTTTCCTATTTCACTTCTTTCCTTTTCCTGTCCTTCTATTGTTGCATTGGCAAGTTCCCTTTGCCGCTTTATTTTTTCATCGCTTAATGATTTTTGCAATTTATTTATCTCAGTTACATCCTGCATAGCACCAATAATACGGCATGGCTTGTTAACATTGTCGAATAAAATAAAACCCCTGTTATAAATAAATTTATAGGAGCCATCAGCGCAGCGAAACCTATATTCATCCTGCCAGTTTTGAACACCATTTTTTATGTGGTATACAATTTTTTTACTAACGCGTTTAAAATCTTCGGGGTGGATATGAATCTTCCACTCATTGCCATTTGAAATATCTTCTGCACGATAATTAAACATTGATCTTATTTCTTCGTTCCAGTAAATTTTATCAGTGTCTAAATTCCAGTCCCACACAGCATCATTGGTGGCTTTGCTAACCATCTCAAAGCGTTCGTTGCTCAGTCTAATTTTTTCTTCACTTTTTTTCCTTTCTGTTACATCATGAAAATTACCTACCACCGCTTTTACATCTTCATCGTGCAACAAATTTATAAGAGTGCCCTCCAGCCATACAAAGCCGCCGTTTTTGTGCAGGAACCGGAATGACATGGATTTAAGCACTCCCGGGTCCTTCATAAATTCGGTACGCAGTTCGCTTGCTTTTTCAATATCATCCGGATGAACTATTTTATAAACAGGTTGGTTTATGGTTTCCTTAATTGAGTACCCTGTAATTCTTTCTATTGCCGGGCTAACGTAAAACCGTATTCCATTTTCATCTGAAAGTGAAATAATATCCTCTGCATTTTCTATCAGCGAGCGAAAACGCTTTTCACTTTTACTTATTTTTTCTTCAGCTAATTTCCTCTCCGTTATATCGTGATAATTTAAAACAAATGCATTTACATCCTGGTTATCAAGCATGTTGGTAATGGTACCTTCTACCCAAATATAGTGTCCGTTTTTATGCCTTAGGCG
>JBKJSX010000004.1:0-5294 GCA_046594375.1 Chitinophagaceae bacterium | reverse complement strand
AGACAGTTCACAATACGAATCAGTTGGAGAATGGGGTATTGGAAGTAATTCAACTTACCCTATAAAATGGAACAATGATAGAATAGAAATGAGCGACGATTTAAAAATTAATTTTTTTAGAAAAGGGTCTGCAAATATTTCTATTAATGGAGTTACTTATCAACAGGAAAACAAATCTACTAATTGGTCGGTAATGCTTAAAGGGGCGAGGGCAGGCTATTCTTCATTCAATATCAGCAGTGCAAATCTTAAAGACATAAAACCCAAAATGTCCATTGACAGTCTTTTCCCTAAAAAGCAATTCACCTACAAATTATTACAGGACTGTTCATCTAATTTATCCAGGGGCTTTTATTATTATCAGTTTAAAATTCCAAAAAAAGCGACTTCGTGGCTTAAAATTTCGTGGATTTGTAATTCGGGCAGTTGCATACTTAGCTTAGATGTTTATGACGAGTTCAGCAAACAGTATGCAGAGTTGGCTTGTCCTAAATAGAGCTTAGACTGGATTGCATTTGCTTATTTGGGGATACCGATCATTAAGTAAATAATAAATTAAAATGCAAATCCCAACATCAGGTTCACTACCTCAAATTTGAATTCTTTTATATTAGACCGTTGTCCGATCCCAATATGGTTTAAGCCTTGCATATATCTTGCAGAAAGAAAAAAAGAATTGAATGGCTTTAAATCAATACCGGCAGTTAATCCAATACTTCTTTCTTCTGTATCATGTGTAATATTGGTGCTTACCCCATTGATCTTATTTTTTGCACTTATTAATAATTCTACCTGGGGCCCAGCAGCAAAAGCAATAGCGGGTGATATGTTATACGACAATAATACAGGCAGCGATAAATAATTCATTGAATAATCTGTACCTGTACTTTTATCAGTGCCATTTCTTTGAGAAAAATAATACCCCGGTTGAAGCAAAAGATTATCAGCTAAATTAAAGTTGATTATTACGCCGAATGTAAAACCGGTTTTCCACGATGCAGAGATAGGTGCAGCCGGTGCCGGAACGCCTTTATTAAAATTCATATTGGCTGCACTTACACCCCCAACAATTTGAAATTTCTTAAAAGAATTATCATCACTCTGAGCAACTGATCGCAATGAATGAAAAATAATGAGAGCGTATAATGAGATCTTAAAAGCAGTCATCATTTTATTTTTACAATTTGCGTTCATCATTTTCCTTACTGTTTATTCTTTTTAGTATTTAGTTTGCTTTTAAATTTAATCTCGGGTACGGGTTTAATTCCCTTTTTTAAAGTATTGAGATCAGATTCAACTTTTATAAGATCATTATTTAATTTTTCATACACAATAACATCCTGGTCTGTTGGTGCAAAATCTGCGCTGCCTGTTGCGCTTTCTTTTTGTATCGCAAGAAAACGCTCCAGCAATTTTGCAGGATTGCGGAAAATATCTTCTCTTGCCCCTGTTTGAAAAATATCATGCACCCTGCCTTCCAATGTCCACAGATCATACTCCAGTTGTGCTGCTTCTACCTTGTCTGTTTTACTGTTAGCAGATGAATCGACAATGAATAATAATTTAGCACGCTGCGTTTCCATTTCGTCAATCATTGCAAAACATTTTTTTGCTGATGAATACAGTTTCAATGCAAATTCATTTTGTTTTTTTATATCGTCGATAGTTCCGGTAGTGTTAGGGTCTTTTAAAACATCTACTTGTTGTTTAAAAATTTTATCACCTATTTTTAATTCAACAGTGTACGTGCCGGGCGGTACCAGTGGCGGCTCTAAGGCAGGTCCCATATCAAGATCCCAAATGTACATTTGTCTTTTACCTACTGCGTCCAGCTTAACCCAATCTTTATCTCTGGGCCTTGTACGCAAAGCCGGAACATCTAATTTGTTATAATCTAGTCCCCACCAAACACGATTGATACCGGGTGAATTGGTGCCTGAAAACTTTTTTATTTCATCACCTCTGCTGTCTCTTACAATGATAAAGGCGCTGTCTTTAATTTTATCTTTTATAAAATAATTTATCGCTGCACCATATTGCGGATTTTCTCCTGTAACAAAACTTCTTTCAGAATGAATGCCGCCTTTATCCTGGAAGCGGTATGCTTTTTTTACTGCAAAAAGATAAGCGTCGGATTGTTGAACCTGCTTTGAAAATTCTCTGAACAAAGTGATGTCATCAAGAATATAAAATCCCCTGCCGAAGGTTGCCAGTACAAGATCATTAAAGTTTTTTTGTATAGCGATACCGTAAATGGGCGATGGCGGAAGATCATTTTTTATCTGGTTCCAGTTGTTGCCATCATCAGCAGAAAAATATAAAGCATTATCAGTGCCCGCCCAAAGCAGTCCTTTTTTTACCGGGTCTTCTTTTATTTGATGAACAAAAGCCATGTTTGTTTTGGGAATGGAGCTGCTGATGGATGTCCATGTATTTCCAAAATCAGAAGACTTATAAATGTATGGATCAAAATCTCCCTGCTGGTGAAGATCAACTGAAATATAGACTGTGCCTGCATCATAAGCCGAAGGCTCAATGCACGAAATGGTCCCCCATTTTGGAAGACCCTTAATATTTGCCGTGACATTGTTCCATATTTTACCGCCATCCTTTGTAAGTTGTACCTGACCATCGTTACTTCCTGTCCAGATAATTCCTTCCTTAACCGGCGACTCTGCAATTGCATATAAAGTGCATCCGTCAAAGGTCATAAGATTATCAATTGCAATACCACCGGAACTTTGTTGATGTGATTTATCATTTGTTGTAAGATCGGTGCTTATCAATTGCCAGCTTTGTCCGCCATCGGTTGTTTGATGTACAAACTGGCTTCCCACTATAACTTTTTTGTGATTGTGTACGGAGATGATCATCGGAAAATTCCAATGCCACCTGTAATTAACATCAGCAGGGGCCCAACCATAGTTTGCTTCAGGATACACTCTTACATCACGTGCATGACCGGTCTTTACATCAAAGACTGCCAAACCGCCATCATAACATCCTGACCAAACAATATTATTATCAACAGGGTCAGGTTGTGCAAAACCGCTCTCACAGCCTCCTACAGAGCGCCATAAACCCAAAGGAATACTTCCCTGCAAACTGTTTGATGGACCCATATAAGAATATCCATCCTGCCTGTTGCCATAAACATTATATGGTATTTGGTTATCTACTGCAACATGATACATTTGCGCAATGGGAAGATTAATGTTGCTCCATGTTTTGCCGCCGTTGTTGGTCATGTTCAAACAACCGTCATGAGCGACCATAACTCTTTTTGCATTCTTAGGATCGAACCACATATCATGATTATCACCGCCGGCGGTGTAATCTCCGTTGCCATTAAAAGTTTTTCCACCGTCCTTAGATTCCATGATGGTTACACAGATTGTATAAACATGATTTTCATCCTGAGTTGATACTCTTACTCTTGTATAATAAGGCGCTCTCTGCGCCATGGAAACACTTTGGTACACTAGCTTCCAGCTCTCCCCCCCATCTTCTGACCTGTATAATCCCGGCGATTTATCTTCAACCAATGCATACACAATTTTTGGATTACTGTATGCAACATCAACCGATGTTTTACCAAGCGGATGATCCACTCCACCCGGTAATCCGTTGCGCAAAGGCTTCCATGTTTTACCTCCATCAGTTGTTTTATAAATTCCACTTCCCGGGCCGCCACTTTTTAAATTCCATGTTTTAATATCAACCTGCCACATCGCAGCAAACAGAGTATTAGGATGTTGCGGATCAATTGAAAGATCGGAGCAGCCTGTGTTCTCATCAACAAACAAACTACGCTCCCATGTTTTGCCTCCATCAGTTGTTTTGTAAACGCCACGTTCCTGTTGCGGTAAATGTGTATTGCCCAGGGCAGCAACATACACTGTGTTTGTATCAGTGGGGTCAACTATTATCCTGCTTATCCTTGCAGTTTTTTGCAAACCCATATTTGTCCATGTTCTTCCCGTATCAACAGATTTATATACACCATTACCGATAGCATGCGCAGGACGAATTAAAAATGTTTCACCTGTACCTGCCCAAATATGTGCATGCTTTGATGGAGCAATTGCCAATGCGCCGATGCTTGAGTTATCCATTTTATCAAACACTGGTTTCCAGGTTGTGCCTGCATCTTCTGTTTTAAATATTCCACCAGAAGCTGCTCCTACATAAGATACCATAGGATTGCCGGGTTCTCCAACAATAGCAATTGCCCGGTTACCATCAGGACCAATAAAACGAAAATGCAGTTTTGAAAAGAGAGCACTGTCATATTGTTGAGCGAAAGCTGTGGCATGAAATATCCAAAAAATAAAAAGCAGTTTAAGTTTTTGCATAACCCAGTTTTAAATAATAAATATTTCTGAAATTACTCAAATCTCAGCTACCAAATTAATATTAATATTGAAAAAAAATTATTTTTCGATCTTTTATATAACTTTCGTTTCTACTTCTTTATTTATTCAAATTATAAAAATGAAATTAGAACACTACCCTTTTGAAACCATTGACTGGTCCACAATTTCAAAGAAACAGCATAAAGGAATTTCCGGCATTGCAATTTGGCAAACCAAAATGATGGGTGATATAAGAATAAGAATGGTTCAATATTCTGCTGGCTATGTTGCCGATCACTGGTGTAACAAAGGGCATATTATTTTTTCCATTGATGGTGAAATGGAAACAGAATTAAAAGATGGAAGAAAATTTATTTTGAAAAAAGGTATGACCTACGAGGTTGGTGATAACAGTGATGATCATAGATCATCATCTGAAAAAGGTTGTAAACTTTTTATTGTTGATTAGGCTCAAAGACAGGCTTACCAAGGCGCTCTAATTTTTCTGCCGCATCTTTATGGGTTAATATTTTTATCAGTTGGATTATTGCAGTAAGCGTAAATATTCCTCCTAAAACATAATTTAAAATATTCTGATTGGCATTCATTTTTTCATACATCCATTTTCCTCCAAAAATAAAAACACAGTTGCCCAGGAGCGTTCCCAGTCCAATGCCAACGATATATAAATTATAATTCCAATTGTTTGGCTGCAAAATTTTCTTAGTGAACAATACTGTGCTCCAGCCAAACCAAAAAGGAATTTGCATGGGGCTGATGGCGCTTAAAGAAATGCCTAACAAAAAGCGGTGCATGTCGGGCAAATTATTTTCAACCGGCTGGCCTGATGTATGATGTTTCATTGCCGTCATAAAACTCCCCACTGCCAAAGCCACCACGATAAACAATGTTATCCACTCCAGCCACTGAAATAATTTT
>JBKJSX010000145.1:0-4189 GCA_046594375.1 Chitinophagaceae bacterium | reverse complement strand
AATGATTTTAAGGCTTCATAAGGCTCAGGATAATTTTCTCTTCTCAAAATTGTTTGAATAGCTTCTGCTACTACTGCCCAATTATTATCAAGATCTTCTTTGATCTTTTGTTCATTCAATATCAGTTTTCCTAATCCCTTTTGTATAGAACGCATTGAGATTATTGTATGCGCAACAGGTACTCCTATGTTTCTAATCACAGTTGAATCTGTAAGATCCCGCTGCAATCTTGAAATGGGAAGTTTAGCCGAAAAGTGCTCCAGTAAAGCATTTGCAATGCCCAGATTGCCTTCAGCATTTTCAAAATCGATCGGATTTACTTTATGCGGCATGGCACTGCTGCCCACCTCATTCTTATTTATTTTTTGCTTGAAATAATTCATCGAAATATATTGCCAAATATCTCTGCATAGGTCAATTAAAATTGTATTGATGCGTTTGATGTTATCAAAATGTGCAGCCAGCATGTCATAATGTTCTATCTGTGTTGTAAACTGTTGACGCTTCAATCCAAGTTTATTTTCAACAAATTGATCTGCAAATTTTATCCAGTCAGTTTTAGGATAAGCGACTGTATGGGCATTAAAATTTCCGGTAGCTCCGCCAAACTTTGCAGTAAAGGGAATGCACTCAAATTGCTCAAGTTGGTTTTGAATTCTTTCAGCAAAAACCATTATTTCTTTTCCTAAAATTGTTGGTGATGCCGGTTGCCCGTGAGTATGTGCAAGCATCGCAACATTCTTCCATTCTTTTGTTAAAGTTGTCAAACTATTTTTCAACTCTGTTATTGCAGGCAAATATTCCTTTTCAATTGAGGCTTTCCATAATATCGGGATAGCAGTATTATTTATATCCTGAGATGTCAACCCAAAATGTATCCACTCCTGAATATGTCCTGATTTTGCTTTTTCTAATTCTTCTTTTAAAAAATATTCAACAGCCTTTATATCATGATTGGTTACTGCCTCAATATTTTTTATTTTTTGTGCATCGGATAATGAGAAATCCTCAACTACCTTTTGCAAATGGTTTTTTGTTTTTGCAGGAAGGGTGAAAAACTTTTTTTCAGACAGGAAGAATAAATATTCAACCTCAACAATAACCCTTTGTTTTATTAATGCAAACTCTGAAAAATAGGGATTGAGTTGTTCTGTTTGTTTCCTGTAACGTCCGTCAATTGGTGAAATGGCAGTAAGTGGCTGAAGCTCCATGTACCAAAGATAAAAAATTGCAGTAAGTCTTTTTAATTTAATAAGATCTGTTGCTATGCATTAAATTTGCAGACCTTAAAAACAACATGTATTGGATAGAAAGATAAGAGTAGGTGCAGTAAGTTACCTCAATACCAAGCCGCTTATTTATGGCATTGAGAAAGGAGAAATGAAAGATGAAGTTGATCTTGTAGTAGCATATCCTGCTAAAATTGCGGCAATGCTGGCAAATGATGAAATTGATGTTGGATTGGTACCTGTTGCTATCATTCCGAAACTACATGAACATTATATAATTTCAGATTATTGTATTGGTTCGGATGGGGAAGTAGGAAGTGTTTGCTTATTCAGTGAAGTATCAATGGGAAAAATTGAAAATATTTTGTTGGATTTCCAAAGCATGACTTCGGTAGAACTTCTTAAAATATTAATAAAGCAATATTGGAAAATTGATCCTTTTTTTATTTCAATTTCCGAAGACTACAGAAAGGATATTAAAGGCACAACGGCAGGTCTCATAATTGGCGACAGGGCATTAGAACAAAGAAAGATCTCCAAATATATTTATGACCTGGGATCGGAATGGAAAAAATTTACAGGACTCCCATTTGTTTTTGCAGCATGGGTTAGTAACAAGAAATTAGATGAAGCATTTATTAATAGGTTCAATAAAGCAAACCTTACAGGTCTGCAACAAATTGATAAAGTGATTACTGAAAATCCATATGAATTTTTTGATTTAAAAAAATATTATACTTCTTACATAAATTATTCATTAGATGAGAAAGCAAGAAAAGGGTTACAACTTTTTCTCGCCAATTTGCAAACAGCTGTAACTCAAAATCAGCACTAACACAGCATTTAAATTGAATATAATATTTTTGGGATCTTATTGCCTTAATTAATCTATATGAAAGTTGTAATTTTTGCAGGCGGACTAGGCACACGTATCAGCGAGGAAACAGATGCACGACCAAAGCCAATGGTAGAGATAGGTGGCAAACCGCTTATCTGGCATATAATGAAGATCTATAGCCATTTTGGATTTAATGAATTTATTATCTGCCTTGGATATAAGGGATATATCATTAAAGAATATTTCATGAATTATTTTTTACATAATTCTGATATTACCATCGATCTGAAAAATAACAAAGTACAAATACACGATACTTCTTCAGAAGCCTTTACAGTAACTCTGGTTGAAACGGGTTTGGCAACTAAAACTGCAGGAAGATTAAAACAGGTGCAAAAATATATTGGTGACGAAGATTTTATGCTAACATATGGAGATGGAGTATGCGATATTAATTTAAAAGAGCTTCTAAAATTTCATAAAGAACATAATAAAATAGCAACGGTAACATCTATCCAGCTTGATTCAAGGTTTGGCGGAATGGAAGTTAATAACAATGGAGAAGTGACTGCATTCATGGAAAAAGCACGCGACGAAAGCAAATGGATAAATGGAGGTTTTTTTGTTTTAAAACCAGAAGTGTTTAAATACCTGGAAAGTGATATGACAAATATGATGTGGGAAGATCAGCCACTGGAAAAGCTTAGCGCAGATAACGAACTGATCGCTTACAGGCATAATGGATTTTGGAAATGTATGGATGCTTTGCGTGATAAGATAGAGTTGGAAGAATTATGGAAAAATAATGATGCAAAATGGAAAGTCTGGTAAAGGATATTCTTGAAAAAAGGTATGCAGGCAAAAAAGTTTTTATTACAGGCCATACCGGTTTTAAAGGAGCATGGTTAATAACATGGCTGCACCTGTTAGGGGCTACAGTAAAAGGGTATGCGCTGCATCCTGAAAATGAAAAAGATATTTTTAATATTGTTTCTCCGCATGTAAATATTGAAAGTGTTATTGCCGATATCAGGGATAAACAAAAACTTCAGCAGGAAATATTTTCTTTTCAACCGGATTTTATTTTTCACCTGGCTGCCCAGCCTTTGGTTCGACGCTCATATGAGATACCTGCCGAAACTTTTGAAGTGAATGCGATTGGTACAGCAAATCTGTTGGAAGCAATTATTCACTTAGAAAAAAAATGCACTATAGTTATTGTTACCACAGATAAAGTGTATGAAAATAAAGAACACAACAGGTCTTATAAAGAAAAAAACAGGTTAGGGGGTTACGATCCATATAGTGCCAGCAAAGCATGTACAGAAATTGTTACAGCATCTTTCAGGCAATCTTTCTTTAATATAAAAAGAATTGAAACGCATAAAAAAGTATTGGCAACTGCAAGAGCAGGCAATGTTATCGGTGGCGGCGATTATAATAAAGACAGGATAGTTCCTGATATTATTAATCATCTAAGTTTGGGTAAACCGATCCCGGTAAGGAGTCCAAAAGCTATACGGCCATGGCAACACGTGCTGGAACCATTGAGTGGATATTTACTATTGGGCGCATTGCTTGATGATCATGATAACCCGGCACAAAAAAAATTATCTTATTGTTACAATTTTGGTCCAAAGAAAAAAGATCATCTTACAGTTGAAAAATTAGTTGACTTTGCCATTAATTGCTGGGGAAACGGGGAGTGGAAAGATATTTCAAATCCATTGCAAGTGCACGAAGCGGGCATTTTAAAACTTAATATCAACCGTGCAAAAAAAGAATTAAAATGGACTCCTAAATTAAAAAGTGAAGAAGCAATTCAATGGACAATTGACTGGTATAAGCAACCCCAAGAAATGCTTTTTGATTATAGTATTGCCCAAATTAAAAGCTATCAGCATAAATGAAATTTGAAAAAACCAACCTTGCAGGTAGTTATGTGGTAAATATTATTGCTTCAACTGATGAACGTGGTTGGTTTGCAAGAACTTTTGATAAAGATGAATTTAAAAAAATAAATTTTGGTGGCGAATGGGTGCAAATAAATCATTCATTCACAAACAAAACAGGAACTGTTAGAGGGATGCATTACCAATTGTCACCATTTGCTGAAGTAAAA
>JBKJSX010000047.1:0-22630 GCA_046594375.1 Chitinophagaceae bacterium | reverse complement strand
TCTTCAGCATCGATAATTAAAAAACCTTTGGATGAAAATAATATAGATGGTGATGCAATTCTCCCGCTGCTGATTTGATAATTTTTTAAGTTAGTAATCTGCTTCGGTAAAATTGATCTTGTGTTCTGCAAGAAATGCTTTTATTTCATCTACATGAATGCACCTGCCAACATGAAGAAAAGGGAAGTTTGAAACCTTGCTTTTTTTCCCATTGGTTATTATTTCTGTGTCTTTGTTATCAAATCCTAAATGCAGGTGGTTGGTTGCAAACTGCATTCCATACACAGTTCCGTTGGTATCAAACAGTGGTCCACCACTTTGTCCTCTTAAGCCCGGTGTGCTCATTTCTATACCGCTGATCTTACCGGTTGTATCACCAACAAATCTTGTAATAATTCCATCAATGGGAAATGATGGAGAAGCCATAACTCCTTCCTCTGTCCATTCAATATCGTCTGTTGCAGGATTGTGTTTAAAATTATTAAACTCAGGAAAAGGGAAACCTGTTCTGCATAAATACTTTCCCTGTTTTATATTCTTACTATCCTTGATAAAAGAAGCATGAGCCGTGTACATTATTTTTGTAAAACCTTTAAACTCCAAAATTGCCAGATCTAATGTTGGATGTGCATGACACGTTATTTCTTCTATTTTATCAAAACAATTCATGAACTTATTCTTTAATTGAATTGTTGTTTCATTGTTGTATTTATATTTTAGTTCGAGTCCATTAATATTTCTTTTAAATTTAGAATCATTTGCGATCCTGCTTTTTTCTTCTTTAAAATTTGAGTAGGTCTGGTTTATTTTCTCACCACCCGGAATAAGGTCAATAACATGTTTACAGGTTATAGCAACCCCATTGTTATTCACAAAAAATAATGTTGCTGTGCCGGGTATAACCAGCCCTCCATACGTTCTTGATATTGTATGTAAGGGCCTTGTAAATTCTAATGCTTTTTCTATGGCTTTTTCAAACATGATGTAACATTATTTGTAATTGGGAATGTTTAATCCGAGTGTTATTTTTCTTTGCGCAACCCAAATTCCCTTTTCATTTTTTAAAATGTTTACTATGCCTGAACCACCACGGTTTTGTTGTTTGCTTTTTTCCTGGGTAGTTAATTTAGGATCATCAGCAAAAAGAAATTCATCAATGTAATATTCAATTTTATTGGGTTCTTTTATTATAGGATGAATGTGTGCGGGAATATCTGCCTTTGGGTATGGTGCAGGGCGAATGGTAGTAAATTTGTATTCTCCTTTATTATTTGTGATCATCCATCCACGTAAATGTCCGTGCCTTTTTCCATCTTTTTGATCTTTGCCCGGTGAGTAATAACCTTTTGCATCTGTGTGATAAACATACAAGACAATACCAGGAGCCGGTGTTCCATCAGCTTTGTAGATAGTTCCACTTATTTCCATTCTTTCTCCGGGTTCCGAAGCATTCGCAACAGATGTTGTCCAGTTTAATTTTCCGGGTGATGGCATTCCTTCATACATCAGGTCACAACCATCACATCCATCGCTTATAATTATTTTGCGGGAAAGGAGTGCGGAATCCGTATTTGCTTTTGTTGAGCTGCTCTTGTTATTTAATTGCCCGCAACGGGATAGTATGAGGGTAGCGAAAACTATGGTGGCGATTGTCTTCATCATATAAAAAAGGTAATAGTGCGAGGATGAAAATTTTCATATTATTAAGTTTTTAAATTGTAAAAACAGAAGCAGAGTTTAAAACTTCATTGCCAGTATATTTAATTTTTAAACTCTTTCCACCTTAATAATTTTTTTCATTTTTCTTTTTACTCCTTCGGATTTAGTGCTTTATCAATTCTTTTAGAAATATCCTGCAAATGATATTTGGTCATAAGGTCGCCGCTACCAGATGCCGCTGCATTCACTTCACTTCTTAATGCGGCAAGATGAGCTCTTACAACACTTTTAATGTCTGACTCATTAATGTTAACAGGTGCCTGGCTGAATCCTCCTCTACCGCCGCTGACAAAAGGTATAGGTATTGCCGGAGGAGGATTTAATAAATTATTTAAGACATTTATATAGGATTTCTGTAGATTTCTGCGATAAACATCAATAGGTTTTTTTGTACTTATTTCTGTCCAAATTCCTTTTTTAAGATCAGTGAACTCATCAATCATTGTGTAAGCATTGTTGCCAATAACATTTTCAGCATTTATTAATTTAATTAAAGTGTTTGCATTAAATAAACGGTTCAAATTTGCATCCTGTATATCGCCAATAATTGTGAGAGGATCTTCGCCGGTTTTACTAAAGATATCATTATTGATCAACCATGTTGGAGTATGAAACAATTGCTGGTTAAGGAAAGCAACAGCTTCTGCCTGTTTGGCTTTGGGTTCATATTCGTAAACAGATCCCTGTTCTTCTACTACTCTTGGAGTTTTATAAATACCGCTAACATTTCTTGACACATGGCTCATGTAACGCCCAAATTGTCCGGATACCTGGTTATAAATCTTATTCAAATTTTGATAATCCCCATTATCTTCTTTTGTCCATTTAGTTAATTGAGGAACGATGCGTTGCAGGTTTTTAATACCATACATGCTTGCTTTTACTGCATCATTACCCAAATCTTCTGTTTGCGAACGCGGATCATCCTGGTTGGTTTCACCATCACCCCACCATAACCGATGATCTTTTAATTTCTCCATTGCCCATTTGTTTAAATGGGTTTTTTCTGCATCGGAATTTCTATATTCCGGAAAAAGCCTATAGCCCCACTCAATTGCCCATTTGTCATAATCACCAATACGGGGAAATAAGCCAAGAGGACTGATATTGTCTTCCGGCTGAGCCACATAATTAAAACGTGCATAATCCATAATGGAAGGTGTATGCCCATAGGCTTCTACCCAGGCTTTATTGCGCAGATTTTCAACAGGAACTGATGAGCTTGAGCCAAAATTGTGTCGTAGCCCTATTGTATGCCCCACTTCATGTGATGAAACAAAACGAATAAGTTGCCCCATCAGTTCATCTGAAAAAACCATTTGTCTGGCACGCTGATCGTTAATGCCTGCCTGGATCATATACCAGTTGCGTATCAATTCCATTACATTGTGGTACCAGTTAATGTGTGTTTCCATTATTTCTCCACTTCTCGGATCAGCAACGCTTGGTCCACTTGCATTGGAAATGTCCGAAGGTTTATAAACTATCGCAGAGTTACGTGCATCTTCAAGACTCCATGTGCTATCTTCCTGCCATGTAGGTGCCATTTTTCCGATGATCGCATTTTTAAATCCTGCTTTTTCAAATGTACCTTGCCAATCGTTTATACCTTGTATAAGATAAGGCACCCATTTTTTTGGAGTAGCAGGATCAATGTAATAAACAATTTGTTTTTTTGGCTCAACTAATTCTCCTCTTTTATATTTTTCCATGTCCTCTTCTTTTGGTTCCAACTTCCAGCGTTTAATTAGGCTGATTGATTTAACACCTTGCGGATTTGCATCATAATCAGTGTAGCCAACTGTAAAATATCCTACCCTTGCATCAAAGTATCTTGCCTGCATAGGAACTCTGGGAAGCAAAACAAATGAGCTATTTAATTCGAGGGTAATATTACCAGTAGGTATTGGTCCGCCACCTCCAACACCGGGGGTTGGCGGAGTTCTTCCATAAGTTTTTTGTGTAGTGATTTCAATATTTATAGGGTATGGTTTAACACTTACTATATATGATTTATCTGTTTGAAGAGCTCCCATTCTTAATGCGGTTTTAGCTGCTGCACTATAATACAATACATCATTATCACTGCTAATAAAATCTGTAATGTCAATAACACTGCCGCTTGAATCTTTTGAAAATGCTTTAATATCAAATGCGGCAGCAATGGGCTGTATATTTGACTTACTTACAGATGTAAACATAGGCGACAAAGAATCTTTGGCATATACTGCATAGGAAATAGTTCGCAGAAATATTTTATTATTAGGGCCTTTTTCAAAACGAACTACATTTTGTCCGATCTGATCGCCGCCATATCCCATACCAACCTGCGTTTTTGAAAGCCGGTTAACAACTAAAATCTCCCGGCCCAGCATGTTGTTAGGAATTTCAAAATAATATTTATCGTCAACTTTATGCACTTTAAAAAAGCCAAAACTGGTGATAGCTTTATTAGTGATTATTTCTTTATAGGGCTTAGGTGGCTGGACAGCAGAAGGTGTTCTGCCAACACCAGGAAAATTACCCTGCGTTCGGGATGAATCGCCTGTAGTAGGTTGCTGTGCAAACGCTACAATACAAATAAAGCTTGCCGCTATCACAGTAAATAACCGATTAAAAGATCTATTCATTATACAATAAGTTTTTTAGTTTAGAAACGTACAAGATACCAAAACCCGTCATTGAATATGCAATGGAACAAAAAGTTTATATAAGCGGCAAAATTTGGATATGAATGTTGTGTTTATATTCTTTATTATGAAGTTTAATTTATCCTGATTCGTTTTTTAATCAAACCACTTTACCAGGTAATAATTTTTCTTTCCTTTTTGCACCAGCAAATATTTTTCATTTAAGAGCAAATTATTTTCAACTCTAAATTCTAAACTCTCAACTTTTAATTTATTAATACTTACGCCACCGGCTTGTACCATTTTTTTTGCTTCGCCTTTGCTCGGAAAAATTTTTGTATCAGCAAGAAAAGTAATTATATCAATGCCTAAATTTTGTTTCTCCAATTCAACCTTTGGAACACCTTCCATCACCTGCAATAATTCTTCTTCGTTCAATTGCTTTAAAATTTCTGAAGTTTCATTGCTAAACAATATTTGTGAAGCCTGCACCGCAAAATCATATTCTTTTTTTGAGTGTACAAAAATTGTTACTTTTTCCGCAAGCTTTTGTTGTAATATTCGCAAGTGCTCGTTTCCATTGTGTTGTGCTTTTAATTCATTTATATTTTCTTCGGTTAAAAAAGTAAATGTCTTTAAATATCTTTCTGCATCTTCATCAGCGGCATTTAACCAAAACTGGTAAAACTCGTAAGGAGAAGTTTTATTTGCATCAAGCCACACATTTCCTTTTTCTGTTTTTCCGAATTTTCCGCCGTCGGCTTTTGTGATAAGCGGGCATGTAAATGCAAATGCTTCGCCCCCGCTTTTTCTTCTTATTAGTTCAGTGCCGGTTACAATATTTCCCCATTGATCGCTGCCACCCATTTGCAGTTTACAATTTTTGTTTTTATAGAGCCAGTAAAAATCGTAGCCCTGCACCAACTGGTAAGTAAATTCAGTAAAACTCATCCCGGTTTCGCCTTCCACACGTTTCTTCACACTGTCTTTTGCAAGCATATAATTTATTGAAATGTGCTTGCCTACATCTCTTATAAAATCAAGGAATGTAATTTCTTTAAACCATTCGTAGTTGTTTACCATTTCTGCACCGTTGGGTTTTGCAGCATCAAAGTCCAAAAATTTTTCCAATTGTTTTTTTACACAGTCGAGGTTATGCAGCAGAATATCTTCACTCAGTAAATTCCGTTCTTCACTTTTGCCCGATGGATCACCAACCATTCCGGTGGCTCCTCCAATAAGTGCTATTGGTTTGTGCCCGCATTTTTGTAAAAAGCTCAATAACATTATGGGTACAAGGTTACCAATGTGCAGGCTGTCGGCTGTAGGATCAAAACCAACATAGGCCGAAGTAATTTCTTTATTCAATTGTTCCTCCGTGCCGGGCATAATGTCCTGTATAAGCCCCCGCCATTTTAACTCCTCTATTAAATTCTTCATCTAAGATTGTATTGCAGATAAGCGCCAAAATTAATGTATAAACGTACTGTATTCACAGGATTTCTTGGTATGTTTGTTTACCCCAAATATCTAACACAATCTTTCACCCCAATTATATCAGGAGCAGTATTTGTTTTAATGTTATCCCTTTTTTATTATGGGAGCAATTGATAGTAAAAAAGCTATTAGTATTTTCTTTAAGGCAATTGAAAAATACAGATGCAGCATTTAGCTATTTAATGCTATCTCTATTTAATAAAGAATGCCCGGACAGGGTTAAATATGCTGGTTTCAAGCGCAATATAAATGTTTATAAACCGTTTTTCTATGCACATGATCTATAAATTAATGATATCGTACGTATGAGAGTAGCCCAGGCGGCAAGGATGATATGCTTACTAATATTGCCTTTGTCAGTATTTTCCCAATTTAGAAAATATTCCAATGAGTTTTTAAATATTGGTGCAGGAGCAAGAGGGCTTTCTATGGGGAGTGCTCAAGTAGCTTCTAAAAAAGATGGTACTGCAGGTTATTGGAACCCAGCGGGTCTTACCGGTGTTGAATTTCCTTCAGTAAATTTTATGCATGCCAGCTACTTTTCAAACATTGCAAAATACGACTATGCAAGTTTGGCGCTGCCCGTTAGCGATAACAAAAGAACTATCGGTGTTTCTGTTTTACGTTTTGCTGTGGATGATATTCCCAATACTTTGTTTTTGGTAGAGCCTGACGGAAGCATTAACTACAATAATATTCAAACTTTTTCTTCTGCCGATTATGCCTTTTTATTTTCGTTTGCTCAAAAAATAAAAGATGAAGATAATTATAAAATGAGTTTTGGTGCCAATGCAAAAGTTATCTATCGTAAGGTTGGCCATTTTGCAAAGGCATTTGGTTTTGGACTTGATGCAGGTTTCAGGATTGAAAAAAATAACTGGAGTTTAGGAATTGTTGCAAAAGATCTTACCACAACTTTTAATGCCTGGACGTTTGATTTTAGTGAGAAGGAAAAGGAAGTTTTGTATCTCACGAAAAATGATATCCCGATAAAATCAACTGAACTAACTGCGCCACGATTAACCATTGGCAGCGCTTATAAATTTGTTTTTGGCAGATCATTTAGTTTGCTTGCAGAAGCAGATATTGATGTAACCTTTGATGGCAAAAGAAATACTGTGATAAGTGGAAACCAGGTAAGTGTTGATCCACATCTTGGCCTGGAAGCTTCTATCAATAATGTTTTTTTTATAAGAGCGGGCATTACTAATTTTCAACAGGCGCTTTCTGACGGCGATACAACTAATCAAAAAAAAGTATGGATCTATCAGCCAAGCCTTGGCGCCGGGTTTAAAATAAAAAACATAAGCATTGATTATGCTTTTTCAAATCTAGCCAACCAATCTAACCCATTGTATTCTCACATTTTTTCATTAAGATTTGATCTGAACAGAAAAGAAAAAGATTAATTTTTTTTACACGTTATGAAAAAACTACTACTCCTTTTATTCCTTCTTATATCAATAGCCGGTTATTGCCAAACAAACAATAGCTGGATAGATTATAATAAATCTTATTACAAGTTTAAAGTAGGCAGTACAGGGCTTTACAGAATTTCGCAAGCCACTTTATCTTCTATCGGTTTATCCAATACTTCTGCAGATCAATTTCAATTATGGAGAAATGGTGAAGAGGTAAGATTATATACAACATCAGCAAGCGGGCCGATATCGCCGTTAGGTTATATAGAATTTTGGGGAGTTATGAATGATGGTAAAAAAGATAATAAACTATATCTCAATACCGATTATCAATTATCAGATCACTGGAGTTTAGTAAGCGATACAGCATCTTATTTTTTAACTGCTAATACTGCGGGTAATAATTTAAGATATAACAACACAGCTAATAATGTGACCGGAACTACATTATCCCCGGAGGCTTATTTTATGAATACGCGTGGAATTTATTATAACTATAAAATAAACCCCGGCTTAGCACAAGTAGTAGGGGAGTACGTTTATTCCTCATCGTATGATATGGGTGAAGGATGGTCAGGCAGTGACATAGCGCCAGGCTTTGATCTTTCAAATGTTTTTGATACGATCAATTTATTTGCTGCAGGTCCTGCTGCAACTTTTCGTATTGCTGCTTCAGGCAATGCTTTAAACAGCCGGCATGTTAAAGTAAAACTATATGGTACAACAATTTTAGACAGTGCAATGGATTACTTTGGCTACCTGAAAGCAACTGTCACTAATATTCCTATGTCAACTTTTATCAGCACTGATGTTGCAGGAATGACTGTTCAAAATACAGGAGCAATTGCAGGTGACAGGATGGTTGTTTCTTTTATGGAACTAACTTATCCCAGTAAATTTAATTTCAATAACCAAAAAAATTATTATTTTGAATTGCCTGCATCCGCATCGGGTAATTATTTAATTATTGATAATTTTAATACTGGGGCATCAGCACCTGTATTGTTAGATTTGTTATCTGGTAACAGGTACATAGGTGATATCACCACTGTGGGAAAAGTAAAGTTCCTTTTACCTGCATCATCTGCAGCGCTCCGCAAATTTATTTTGGCAAGCCAGGATGCATCTAACATTATTAATGTTGCTACACTTGTTCAACGAAATTTTGTAAACTATTCTAATGCCGTTAACCAGGGAAATTATATTATTATAAGTCATCCGGGGTTATATAATAATGGTGCAGGAATAAACTATGTTGATCAATACAAGGCATATAGAAGTTCAGTTTCAGGGGGAAGCTATACTGCTAAAATATTTGATATTGATCAGTTGGTTGATCAGTTTGGATATGGCATAAAAAATCACCCATCATCAGTAAAAGATTTCTTACAATTTGCTAAAACTAATTTTACACAAACACCAAAATTTGTTTTCCTGATTGGAAAAGGAGTGAGCTATAGTGATTATGATTATATAAAACGTAGCCCTAATGCAGATAAACTAAATCTTATCCCAACATTCGGTTCGCCGGCCTCCGACATTCGCCTGGCATCGGATTATAATAGTGCGGTGCCTGATATCCCTGTTGGCAGGCTATCTGTAGTTACCGGTAATGAGGTTGGAAATTACCTTGTAAAAATGAAGGAATACGAACAGGCCCAGAATTCTGCTTCACAAACAGTAGCAGATAAAGGTTGGATGAAAAATATTGCTCACGTTATTGGAGGCAAAGACACATATGAAAGTGATCTTTTCTCATATTATATGAATGGCTACAGGGATATTATTCAGGACACTTTTTATGGCGGAAGGGTAGAAACATTTTCAAAATCATCAGCGGCTGTGGTTCAAATTATTGCAAGCCAGAGAATAGAAGAATTGTTTAATGAAGGTTTAAGCTTGATTAGTTACTTCGGGCACTCTTCAGCCAACACTTTTGAATTTAATTTAAACACACCTGAAACTTACAATAACCAGGGTAAATATCCTTTCTTTAATGTGAGCGGTTGTACGGCAGGAAATAATTACACAGCCGATCTATTGCGACTGCAGGGAGTATTGTCACTTTCTGAAAAATATGTTTTGTCAAACCAGCGTGGGAGTATTGCATTTTTGGCCAGTACGCATTTGGGCATTCCACCTTTCCTTAATACTTATCAACATGAATTTTATAAAGAGGTTACAGTAAAAAGTTACGGAAGTTCGGCAGGTACTATTATAAGAAATGTAATTAAAAATTTAGGAGGAGCAAATCCTGCACTCGATTTTTTTACACGAATTCACCTTGAAGAAATGAATTTAAACGGGGATCCGGCATTGAAAATTAATTCACAACCAAAACCTGATTACATCATCGAAGAGCCGATGATAAAAATAAATCCTGCAATTGTTTCAGTGGCAGATAATTCCTTCACTGTAAAAGTAAACATGCTCAATATTGGTAAAGCCATCAATGATTCAATAAGGGTTACCGTAAAAAGAACATTGCCTGATGGCAACGTTGTTGTTATGTTCAACAAAATTATTTCTGCAATAAAATATGCTGACTCCTTATTATTTATTGCGCAGATAAATCCAATAACTGACAAGGGGCTTAATAAAATAACTGTAACACTTGATGCCGATAATAAGATCAGTGAAATATCGGAATTGAACAATACTGCAACAAAAGATTTCTTCATTTTTGAAGATGAGGTACGCCCGGTTTATCCTTATAACTATTCAATTGTCAATAATCAGAATATAAGTTTTTACGGTTCTACGGCAAACCCTCTCACAGGACCAAGACAGGTACTGATGGAAATTGATACAACAGAATTATTTAATTCTCCATTTAAAAAATCATTCAGCACAACAGCATCAGGCGGTGTTATAGAATTTAACCCCTTGATAACTTATACTGATAGCACTGTGTATTTTTGGCGCATGGCAATGCAGCCGGCAAGTGGCCCGGTTATCTGGAATGGTTCTTCATTTATCTTTTTACCAGGTGCCGGTACCGGATTTAATCAATCCAATTATTACCAGTTTGTAAAAGACAGTTACAAGCAAATGTATTTAGGACCCGACCGTGCATTTGATTTCAATATTGTTGGCAGAAGTATTATTATACGAACAGGATTATATCCTTATTATGATTATGACCGTATAAATGTAAACCTAGATATTACCCGGCTTGAACAATATGGATGTAAATATAATAGCCTGCAATTCTATGTTTTTGATTCTGCCACTTTACAATTGATGCCGAACTTTAATAATAGCATTGGCCAAGGCCAGTATGGAAGTTTTCCCCTATGTTCATCTAAAGCTTTCCGGTATTTTTTTGAATTTCCTTACGGCGATCCTGTTTACAGGAAAAGAGCCATGGATTTTATCGACAGCATCCCCGCCGGAAAATATGTAGCTATAACTAACTTGGGAATTACAAGTAATACGTCATTTATTAATGGCTGGATGAGTGATACCACAACATTAGGATCGGGAAATTCTTTATATCATAAATTAAAATCCATAGGATTTACAAAGATCGACAGCTTTACTAAAAATGTTCCTTTCTTATATTTCTATCGAAAAGGAATTCCATCGTATACGCCACGCCAAACGGTTGGTGCCGTTGATGAGCAGGTAGAAGAATCTTTCCTTCTTCCTACAAAATCAACGACCGGTGAAATTGAATGGACAAAAATTGGTCCGGCTAAAACATGGACAGCATTGCATTGGAAAGGAAAAGATGTTGAGCCTGCTGCGCCTGACATTGTTTCAATGGTAGTATATGGAATTGATATTACCGGCAATAAAGTAAAATTGGCAACAGTTAATTCGAGAGATACTTCATTGGCATTTATTGATGCAAAGATTTATCCTTACATCAGTTTAAATATGATTAATACCGATGTAATTAATTTAACGCCAAACCAATTACAGTACTGGAGGGTTAATGCTGATTTTGTTCCTGAAGGAGCCATTGCACCTAACATTGTTTTAAAAATGAAAGACAGTGTGAATGTAGGAGAGAATATTGACTTCTCTATCGCATTTAAAAATATCAGCCAAACAAAATTCGATAGTCTTAAAATAAATTTTATTATCACCGACAGAAATAACGTTCCTCACACAATCAATATTCCCAAGGGTAAACCATTGCAATCAGGCGACACCTTAACTGTGAATTATACAATAGATACAAAGAATTATTACGGGTTAAATACTTTGTTTGTTGAAGTAAATCCTAATAATGATCAGCCGGAGCAGTATCATTTCAACAATTTTATTTATAAGAATTTTTTAGTTAAGGGGGATGATTTTAATCCTTTGCTGGATGTAACTTTTGATGGTGTTCACATTTTAAACCGTGACATCGTTTCTGCAAGGCCACACATCTTAATAAAATTAAAAGACGAAAGTAAATTCCTTGCTTTAAGCGACACTTCGTATTTAAAAGTACAACTGCGTTTGCCTGACGGTACATTAAAAAGTTACAAGTTTGATAACGATACCATGCGCTTTACTCCTGCCAATCTTGCTAATGGAGAAAATACCGCAACAATTGATTTCACGCCACTATTGCCAGGTGATGACGAAGAATATGAATTGATTGTATCAGGAAAAGATGTTGTAGGCAACAAGGCAGGTGAGGTGGAGTATCATGTAATATTCCGTGTAATAAACAAACCGATGATCTCGAACCTTTTAAATTATCCAAATCCGTTTACCACATCAACAGCATTTGTATTTACGGTTACCGGAACACAGCCACCTCAAAATATGAGGATACAAATTCTTACTGTAACAGGCAAGGTTGTTAAGGAAATAACAAGTAATGAATTGGGGCCAATACACATCGGTAGAAATATTACCGAATACAAATGGGATGCAACGGATATGTATGGTCAGAAATTGGCGAACGGTGTTTACCTGTATCGGGTGCTTACAAATTTAAATGGTAAGGGTCTGGATAAATTTAAAGATACCGGCGATAATACCGAGAAATATTTTACAAATGGCTATGGTAAAATGTATCTTTTAAACTCAACCAAATAATAAAAGAGGAATATATTTTTTAGAGGCTGCCCTTAAAGGCGGCCTTTTTTTATGTATTACTTTTGCCTAAAAAGATACAGTGGCAAAAATCAGCATCAACATAGCAACCGGAAGTTTACAAAAGGAAGAGATCATCGTGGGTATTGACCTTGGAACTACCAACAGTCTTATAGCGATCATTCACCCCGAAACCAGTGAGGCCGTGGCTTTAAAAGAACATAACAGCAGCTCATTGGTTCCATCCATTGTACATTTTGATGAGAATGGAAATGTAACTGTGGGAGAGGAAGCCAAACAGTATTTAATAACTGAGCCGCAAAACACAATATTTTCTGCGAAAAGATTAATGGGAAAATCATATAATGACATTAAAAATAACAGCTCATTTTTCACGTATAAAATTCTTGATGACAATACAGAAAGCCTGGTAAAAGTGCAGGTAGGAAAAAAATTTTATTCACCGGTTGAGTTGTCTTCTTTTATTTTAAAAGAATTGAAACAAAGAGCTGAACATATTCTTAAAACTCCCGTAAACAAAGCAGTAGTTACCGTTCCTGCTTATTTTAATGATGCGCAACGGCAGGCAACACGTGATGCCGGAAAGCTCGCCGGGCTTGATGTTTTAAGGATCATCAATGAGCCAACAGCAGCAAGCCTTGCCTATGGTATTGGCTTGCATAAAGAAGATCATAAAACAATTGCTGTGTATGATTTGGGTGGCGGAACTTTTGATATTTCTATTTTAAGAATAGCGAATGGAATTTTTGAAGTGCTTTCAACCAATGGTGATACTTATCTTGGCGGCGATGATTTTGATAATGCTATCGTAAAATTTTGGATGAAGCAATCATCTATCAATGATGATGAATTAAAGAATAATAAAGAGTTTGCACAAGCAATAAGATTAAAAGCTGAAGAAGCAAAAAAGCATCTTTCAGCTAATGATGAGTTTTATGATAATTTAAATAATACGGTATTAAAAATTTCTAAAACTCAATTTGAAGAACTTATCAAACCATCTGTTGATAAAACTATTGCAGCATGTAAAAATGCATTGAATGATGCCAAACTAACAACTGCTGATATTGAAGTGATAGTAATGGTAGGTGGCTCTACAAGAATTCCTTTTGTAAAGAAAACTATTTCTGATTTTTTTGGTAAGGATGTAAATGATTCAATGAATCCTGAAGAAGTGGTTGCTTTGGGAGCAGCGTTACAGGCGGATATTTTAGCAGGAAATAATAAAGATTTTTTATTACTGGATATCACTCCTCTTTCATTGGGTATTGAGACACGCGGAGGATTGATGGATGTTTTGATTCCTCGAAATTCTAAGATACCAACAAAGGTATCCCGCCAATATACAACGCAGGTTAATGGGCAAAGCGGAATAAAGATTTCAGTTTTTCAGGGAGAAAGAGATATAGTAACTGATAACAGGAAACTTGCTGAATTTATTTTATCAAACATCCCCGCGATGCCCGCAGGCTTACCAAAAGTTGAGATCTCTTTTTTAATAAATGCTGATGGAATTTTAATTGTAAAAGCGAAAGAACTGAGAAGTGGTGTGGAACAAAGTATTGAAGTTCAGCCGCAGTATGGTTTAACAGACCAGCAGGTTGAAGAAATGTTGTTGGCATCTATCACTCATGCAAAAGATGATATCGCCACAAGAGCTTTACTGGAAGCAAGAACGGAAGGTGAACAGCTTTTGGAAACAACTGAAAAGTTCATTCAAAAAAATGCTAAAGAACTTTCTCCTGAAGAGTTAGTAAACACTGCAGAAGCCATGCAGGCTTTGCAATTAGCATTAACAATGGAAGACAAAGATCTTATACATACAAAAATTGAAGAGCTCAATGATCTTTCACGACCATACGCTGAGAGAATTATGGACGAGGCTGTATCAAAAGCTATGAAGGGGAAAGCGATCTCCTGATAAATGCCGGGTTAAATAAAAGCAGTATTACAATTATACAAAACATCACAAGGCTGATAAACATTCCTGTTTTTACTTTGGTGGGTTCAAATATTATTTTAATTTTATTTTCGCCTTTCACTAATGGAACCGCAATAAAGTTTGTTGCATATTTCTGAATTTCTTTTTTTTCTTTACCATTGTTATAAAACCAATGCGGGTAAAAAGACTGCTGGAAAACAACCATTCCGGTATCTGCAGAGTTTATTGTAAAGGCGATTTCACTTCCTGTAAAGGATGTTATTGATGGTGTACTATTATTTGTACCGGTAGTAAAAAGAAAATTATTATTTGAAAGATCTAAAGAAGAATTGTTTTGAATATTGTCAAAATATTTTCTTGTATTGTTTAGTCTGACAGGGTAGGGCACTTCTCTTGCAACACCAATTTGCTTATTGTAAAAACTCCAATCGCCAATCAATCCTTTTTCATAAAGACTTATTGTATCGTTTTTACAAACAGGTTGTAATGCAGGGATCGGAATTCCTTTAGATGATTTATTCAATACATTCTGCACCTGTGCTACAGAAGCCTGCCCCACTCCGGTAAATGGAAGATTTAATAGTGTAGCGATGATCATATCTGCACACATAATTCTTACCAGAAGATCCCATCGTTTTTCCCGAAGACAGAATTTTATTCCCCATAATAAAATCAACTGGATGATTCCCTGTAACCATAAAGCATCATAAAAAGTTATTGCATCAATCAGCACTTTTAATTTTATTGATAAACCGTTTTGTGACATGATCTTTTTTAAAGAATATAAAAAGCCTTGCTGATTATGTATCGTTTTATATAATCCAAAAACTATACTGGCAAAGATTGTGATTTCAAAAAAGTAATAGATCCATTTTATTCTTCCTTTAAAATCTTTTTGTTCAATGATAAACTTGTTCAATTGAATTGTTGCCAGAATTATAAAGCATAACAATGAAAAAATAATGAACTCTCCGTTTAATCTTACATACCCTGTCAGCGGAATAAATTTATATACAAAAGTTTTAAAAATCCCTCCTGAAGAAAGCAACAAAAAGCCAATTCCTGTAAATAAAAAAAACTTTTGCCAGCTGTTATTTAAAAAGAGTGATGAAATAAAAAATAAAAATAAAGTAAGAGAGAAGTAAATATTTCTCATAGAAATGTCTGTTGCAAAAAAGTCGTTATTCTTCGTACTACTTAGTGGTAACATCGCTGATATCCAGCTTTGGGGTGTAGTTGGGCTTTGTAAACTTTGTTCCAGCACAACCTTACTGCCACGGGTAAAGTGTGGGATGATATCGAGATAGCCAATTACCATTCCTGCGCTTAACACTAACAGGACTATCAATAACAATGAATTTGCAAATACAAATTTTTTGATTCTTACTGAATTTTTTTTTTGATCTGCTCTTTTAAAAAAAACGAATAACGATACTGCAATAAAAAAATAAAATGCTCCAATGGTTATCCCAGGATGTGCTGAAGAAATAAATAAATAAAAAAGTACCGCACTTAGTAAAATATTTTTTATAGAGAAATCCTGTTGTAAAAATAAATACCCCCATATACACCACGGCAAAAATGCAGCGCCGCTAACCCAGTTAAAATGTTGCAGGTGACCAACATTATAGCCGCAACACATATATGCAATAGCCGCGATAAACCTCACTTTATTTTGTATATTAAAATACCTGCATAGTTTATACATTCCAATTCCGCCAATAAAAATGTAGATCATAACTTCAATGGTAAAAGTATATGCGTTGTAGCCAGCTGTGCCTGCGATGAGCCATGTTAGCGGGCTCCAGTAACCACTGCTCATATCGCCATATTGCGGAATGCCGTAATTGATGTATGGGTTCCATAAAGGAAGATTGCCTGCATGCAGGCTTTCGCTCATAAAAAACTTGGGAGGAAAGTATCCACTAAAGGCATCATTCTTTATAAAAAAAAGAAATGTAGAAACAGGAAGGTATGCAACGAACAATATCAATAAGAAGGCAAAAATTGTTTTTACAGATTGCCTCTTTGAATTTGTGTAAACTTGCATTTGATAAAAATACATTTTTACAAAATATGGTTGAAAGAAGTTTTGATGACTTTGATGCGTATGCAAAGGATTATCGTACTATTCATACTAACAATATAAAAATTGCAGGAGTTGATAGTTTTTATTTTGCTGAAATGAAAGTGAAGATGATCACTGAATTTGAGAGTAATTCTGTTATAAAAGTTTTAGATGTTGGATGTGGTGATGGCGTAACGGAAGTGTTCATAAACAAATATTTTCCTTCCTGGAACATTTGTGCAATTGATATCTCTGATAAAAGTATTGAGCAAGCTAAAAATAAAAATGTAAATGGTTGCGAATTTCAACTCTATGATGGCAAAAACATTCCTTTTAATGACAATTCATTTGATGTGATCTTTATGGCAGGGGTTCTACATCACATTGATTTTAGTTTGCACAATGGACTTTTGCAAGAGGTAAGCCGTGTTTTAAAAATGAAAGGACGATTTTATTTATTTGAACACAATCCCTTTAATCCTGTTACAAAGCATTTGGTTGATACATGTATATTTGATAAAGATGCAAAGCTTTTAAAAATCGGTTATGCTTTACAATTTTTGCAAGAAAATAATTTCAATGTTCAAAACAAAAAGTTCATCATCTTTTTTCCACGAAAAGGGGTTCTCTCAAAATTTATTTTCCTTGAAAAATATTTGCAGTGGCTTCCGTTGGGAGGGCAATACTTTATACGATCAGTAAAAAAATAATATTCTTATTTTACGGCAATATTAAACTTATGGTAAAGGGCATTTTTCAATAACCTGGTAAAAAAAATAAGCAATGGATGTAGTGTTGCAGGCAACCAAAATTACATTGATACTATTAATCTTTTTTTTACAAATCATTCTCAATATTGATCTGCTCCTTAATTATATATAAAGGCCTTTTTTTTGTTTCAATATATAAGCTGGCAATGTATTCTCCCATTAGCCCGAGCGCCAATAGTTGGGTGCCCCCTAAAAACATAATTGCAATTATTGTAGAAGCCCAGCCGGGAACTGTATTACCCTTAAAGTATGAGACCAATGCAAATATGCCGAAAAAGAATGATGCAAGCGATATTAATGATCCGATCAAAACCGCTATGCGTAATGGTTTAAAGCCAAAGGCGGTGATACCTTTTAACGCAAGCCTCATCATTTTAAAAAAAGAATATTTTGTTTTACCGAATTGCCTTTTGGGTGCATTGAAGTTAATGGTGTAAGTTTTGAACCCAATCCAGCTAAAAATTCCGCGTAAAAAAATTTCTTTCTCTTTAAAAAGTAAGATGCTGTTCAAAACTTTTTTATTGAACGCCCTGAAGTCTGAAACATTAGGTTCAATACGTGTATCAGAAATCATATTGATGAAGCTGTAAAAAATTGAAGAGAATATTTTTTTTATCAACCCGATATTTTCAGTTTTATTTCTTTTTGTAATTATGAGATCGTATCCTTCATTTATTTTCGAGATCATTTCAGGAATTATCGAAGGCGGATGTTGTAAGTCGCCATCCATTGTAACGATAATATCACCGGTGGCATTGGACATGCCTGCCATTAAAGCATTTTGATGACCAAAATTGCGACTAAAAGATATGCATCTAATTCGATTATCAGCAACTGAGAGCAGACTGATTATTTCAAAAGTACCATCGTTGCTGCCATCATCTATAAATAATATTTCATCATCATTATTCAAGATGAATTTGAGTGACTCATAAAGAATCTGGATGTTTTCCCGCTCATTAAATACAGGTATGATAATGCTGATTGAGGACAATTGTAAGATTTATATTGCTTGTTTAACTGTTATTTTAAATTGTTTTTTTAATATCTGTTTAAGCATTTTAGTAAGCTGCATTATCATGAAAGTAATTGTATTTTTTTTGAAAAAAGTGCTGAAGAATACCCCGATAGCTACGCCGATGCCGATTATTATTTGAATGATCATGCCTCCTGGTCCCGGAACTATGTATAAAAAGAAGTTGTGCATTTATAAATTATGTATGAGGAATCTATTTTAAAGTTGCTAACCGGGTTACATATTTCCCCATCATGTCGAATTCTAAATTAACTATCGAATTTTCTTCAACTAATGATAGATTAGTATGATCTAAGGTGAACGGAATTATTGCAACAGCAAACTTTTTTTTGCGAACATTAAAAGCAGTCAGGCTTATTCCATTTACACATATTGAACCCTTTTCGATAATTAAAGAAGCAAATTTCTTTTTAAATCTAAACGTAAATTCTGTACTCCCCTGCAATACTTTTTTATTAATGCAGATTGCAGTTGTATCAACATGCCCTTGCACAATATGTCCGTCAATGCGCCCATTCATTTGCATTGACCTTTCAAGATTTACAATGCCGTCAACCTTCCATTCGTCTAAATTTGTTTTATCCAGGGTTTCCTTAATAGCAGTTACCTTAAAGGTATTTTCTTTTATATCTTCTATCGTAAGGCAAACGCCATCATGACTAACACTCTCATCAATATTTAATTGAGAAGAGATATCGCTTTCTATCCAAAATGTTTTATTACTGCCGGTTGTGCTGATATCCGTTATTTTACCGAAAGATTTAATTATACCCGTAAACATGTTAATTCTTTATGCGAATTTCGTACTTCATCTTTAGAATTTCGGTAATTAAAAATTTCCAATTATCTTTGTTGTCCAAAAAATAATAAAAAGAAAAATATTTTATGCTCATTATTGATTCTAAAGACTGCGAAAACGTAGATAAAGCACTTAAAAAGTACAAAAAGAAATTTGAGAAAAGCAAAGTTCTATTACAGTTAAGAGAGCGCCAGGCATTTATTAAGCCATCTATCCGGCGCAGGGCACAGGTTTTAAAAGCTGTTTATAAGCAGCAGATTGCCAGCGGAAAAATAGAAATCTAATATTAACCATATTTAGCCTGCATTTATTGCCGGTAGCTTTTAAGGTTTAACTTTGAGCTACCGGTTTTTTTATGGAAGCAAACCAAGCCTCAGTTACAATATTCCTGGATTACCTCAAATTCCAAAAACGGTACTCACAACACACGATCATATCTTATCAAAATGATCTTACAGATTTCTTCGATTTCATAGAAACAGATTATGGAAATCTTTCCATAAATGAAATTTCCACTACTCTAATTAGAACTTGGCTGGCAAATTTAAAGAAGGATAAAATTGGTTCTAAAAGCATCAACAGAAAAATATCCACTTTAAAATCCTTTTTCAAATACCAGCTAAGAAAAGAAACGATTTCAGTAAGCCCAATGGCTAACATCGTTTCACTTAAAGTAAGCAAACGTTTACCTTCTTTTATAGAAGAAAAAGATATGGATACTTTGTTTCAACATGTTGAATTTCCTGATACGTGGGAGGGAAAAACAGATCGGTTGCTTCTGCAGATATTTTATCAAACAGGCATGCGCTTAAGTGAGTTGATCAATTTAAAGGAGGCGCAAATTGATAAGGGTTACAGCAATTTAAAAGTTTTGGGAAAGAGGAATAAAGAAAGAATCATCCCTATAAATAATTTACTGTTGTATCCCATTTTGGAATACATTAAATCCAAAAGAGATAATGTAGAAGTTTTTGACACCGAATATTTATTGATTAGTGAAAAAGGGAAAAAACTTCAACCAAAGTATGTATATAATAAAGTAAAGCAATACCTGGGCTATGTAACTACCAATGAAAGAAAAAGCCCTCACATACTGCGACACAGCTTTGCTACGCATTTAACAAATAATGGTGCAGACATTAATGCCGTAAAAGAATTGCTCGGGCATAGTAGCCTTGCTGCAACCCAGATATACACACACAACAGTATTGAAAAACTAAAAGAAATTTATAAAAAGGCTCATCCTAAATCGTAAAGAATATTATTTTGCAAAACAAATTTTTGAAAAAATCGTTCATAGTCCTAACTTTATAATCCGATAAGCATAGAAAATTCATTTGCCTATGACCTCATAAATTTTACCCACTATTTATTATTGTTCACTGATTAAATTTAAGATTATTATGAACGTAAACATTCAAACCTTGCATTTTGAAGCAGACACAAAACTCGTATCGTATGTAGAAAAAAAGCTTTCGAAGCTTGCACAATTTCATGAACGAATTACAAAAGTTGATGTGTTTTTAAAACTGGACAATGTGGTTCACAACATTAAAGACAAAATCGCAGAAATTAAAGTACATGTTCCCCGCCATGATTTTTTTGTAAAACATTCTTCTAAATCATTTGAAGAAAGTTTTGATATTGCCCTCGATTCAGTTATCACTCAAATAAAGCGAAAGAAAGAAAAATTAGCAGCTTAATAAAGAAAAATCTCCCGAAAAAAGGGAGATTTTTTTTACAAATTATTTTCGTCAATTTGCAATCAAATTTATTCTGTAATTCTACATTAAAATTTCTTTTTCAAAATTTTTGCATTAAACATTTTCCATTACCTTTGCCTTCCCAAAAAACACCCTGTAAAAGTTTGTTTTAGAGGGAAGTTCTTTGCAGGTGTGAGTTTAACATTAAATATCAGTGTTGATCCTTTGGTTAAAGCATCGCCAATTTTAGCGGGAGGATACGTTTTGAAACGATTTTTTTGAGAGGATCAATAACATGCCAGTGTAGCTCAGTTGGCCAGAGCAGCTGATTTGTAATCAGCTGGTCGGGGGTTCGAATCCCTCCACTGGCTCTTAATAAATTGGGCAGATGGCCGAGTGGTTAAAGGCGACAGACTGTAAATCTGTTCTCTCGCGAGTACGTAGGTTCGAACCCTACTCTGCCCACAATTCAATTAGCTGGTTAGCCAATGTGCTTATATGCTAATTGTATAGTTCTTTTACATTCGCTTTTTTGTATTAGGTATTAGCTAACAGCAAATCAGCACATTAATAAGCGGAAGTAGCTCATTTGGTAGAGCGGTAGCCTTCCAAGCTTCAGGTGGCCGGTTCGAGCCCGGTCTTCCGCTCATACTTTTTTATCAAGCTGTTGTAGCTCAGGGGTAGAGCACTTCCTTGGTAAGGAAGAGGTCGTGAGTTCAATTCTCATCAACAGCTCTTTAATTTGTTGTGTTGAATAAGAACTAAGTATTCTGGAAAATATATCCCCTAGGTTTGGGATGATTGAACTAAATCAGGTAACATTATTTTAAAACAAATATTAAAAATAAATAAAATGGCAAAAGAGAATTTTAAAAGGGATAAACCCCACGTTAACGTTGGTACTATTGGTCACGTAGATCATGGTAAAACAACATTAACAGCCGCTATAACCGATATTTTGTCTAAAAAAGGTTTGGCGGAAAAGAAAAATTATGATGAAATTGATGGTGCACCTGAAGAAAAGGAAAGGGGTATCACTATTAATACTGCTCACGTTGAGTATGCAACTGTTGCACGCCACTATGCACACGTTGATTGCCCGGGTCACGCTGATTATGTGAAAAACATGATCACAGGTGCTGCCCAAATGGACGGTGCTATTCTGGTAGTTGCTGCAACTGATGGTCCTATGCCACAAACTAAAGAACATATTCTCTTGGCTCGCCAGGTTGGTGTTCCAAGAATCGTTGTTTTTATGAATAAAGTTGATCTTGTTGATGATCCTGAATTATTGGAATTAGTTGAAATGGAAATTCGTGAGTTATTAACCTCCTACGGATTTGATGGTGATAATACACCAATCATACAGGGATCTGCAACAGGCGCTTTAGCTGGTGATGCAAAGTGGACTGCCAAGATCGATGAGTTAATGGATGCTGTTGATACATACATTCCATTACCTCCACGCCCGGTTGATCAGCCATTCCTTATGAGTGTTGAGGACGTGTTCTCAATCACAGGTCGTGGTACAGTTGCTACCGGTCGTATTGAAAGAGGAAGAATTAAAGTTGGTGAGGCAGTTGAAATTGTAGGTTTAATGGAAAAGCCATTACAATCTGTAGTTACTGGTGTGGAAATGTTTAAGAAACTTTTGGACGAAGGAGAAGCTGGTGATAATGCAGGTTTATTGTTACGTGGTATTGAAAAGACCCAGATCCGTCGTGGTATGGTGCTTTGCAAACCAGGTTCAATTACACCGCATACTGAATTTAAAGGTGAGGTTTATGTATTGAGCAAAGAAGAAGGTGGACGGCATACTCCATTCTTCCAAAAATATCGTCCTCAGTTTTAATTCCGTACTACAGATGTTACAGGTGAAGTAGAATTAAACCCTGGAACTGAAATGGTAATGCCAGGTGATAACACAAACCTTACTGTTAAGTTGATCCAACCAATTGCAATGGAAAAAGGACTGAAGTTTGCA